>CAZSMW010000495.1:0-13034 GCA_964607985.1 uncultured Eubacteriales bacterium | reverse complement strand
CTCTCTGGGCTAATTTATTTATGGCCTTTTGACCGGCTGTTCCGGGAGATGAGGCCATTGTACTTTGCGCAGGCTCCGAGCCATTCGGCCTAAAGACCAGTGGTCCAAGGCGGATGGCCGATAGGGCCCGGCCGGAAACGGCCTGGCCTCCCGTTTTGGAAAGGAGTATCCGGATATGGCTCCCAGGGCATGTTTTCCAAGTGGAGGGCGTGCTTTTTTTACCGTCCGGCCGGGCGTCATGACGAACTTAGTGTCACTCCTTGCGGTTGTGTGGCTGACGGGGCAATCTTTATCAGCGGCCCCGGCCGCCGCACCACCCCTCGCCGCCGGGGACCTCATCCTGGCCACGACCACGAGCCTCAAGGACAGCGGCCTCCTGGACGTTCTGCTTCCCCGCTTCGAAGCCGCCTCCTCCTATCGGGTGAAGGCGATCGCCGTCGGCTCGGGAGAGGCTCTGAGGATGGGCGAGCAAGGGAACGCCGACGTGCTGATCGTCCATTCCCCTGCAGACGAGGAAAAGTTCATGGCCGCCGGTTTCGGGAAGGACAGGAAGGAGCTGATGACCAACGATTTCGTCCTGGTCGGACCCGAGGCGGACCCGTCCGGGGTCCGGGGCCGTCCGATCCTCGACGCGCTGCGGGCCGTCTTCGAAAAGGGGACGGTCTTCCTGTCCCGTTCCGATGGTTCGGGAACCGACAAAAAGGAGCGGGATCTCTGGAAGCGGACGGGCCTTGAACCGAAAGGGAGCTGGTATCTGGAAACCGGACAAGGCATGGCGGAGACGCTTCGGATTGCGAGCGAAAAAGCTGGATACACACTGACCGACAGAGGAACGTTCCTATCGCTTTCCGGAAGATTGGACCTGCGGGTTCTCGTCGAGGGCGAAAAAATCCTTTTAAACGTCTATCATGTCATCACGATCAATCCCGGGCGGTTCCCTCAAACTAACATCAGCGGCGCCGAAGCCCTGATGGATTTCCTGATGAGCCCGGATGTCCAGACATTCATCGGTCAATTCGGCCGGGACAAGTATGGAGCGGCCCTTTTCACGCCTTCTGTAAAAGGGCCGGAGGAAGGCTTTGACAGGTGAACCCGGCATGGACATGATCTGGACGGGGATCGTCAAGGCCGTGAACATGCTGATCTCGCTCGATCACGAGATCTACGCCATAGCCTGGTTGACGGTCAAGATCACAGGGGCGGCCACCCTGATCGGGATGTGTGTCGGGATCCCGGCCGGACTCGGGTTATCGGTGTCCCGTTTTCCGGGACGGCGATTGATCATCGCCCTGATCAACACGGGCATGGGACTTCCTCCTGTCGTCGTCGGCCTGTTCGTGGCCCTTTTCCTGTGGAGAATGGGGCCGCTGGGTTCGCTCCGTCTCATCTACACTCCGTCGGCCATGGTGATCGCCCAGGTCCTCATCGTCGTTCCGATCATCGCCGGCCTTTCGCTGGCGGCTTTCCAGAACGTCGATCCCTCAGCCCTCCTCCAGGCCCGGGCCCTCGGGGCGTCGAAGGGCCAGGCGCTCCTCGTTGTTCTAAAGGAGTCACGGCTTCCCCAGCTGGCTGCCGTGATGGCCGGGTTCGGGGGGGCCATTTCTGAGGTCGGGGCCGTGCTCATGGTAGGCGGCAACATCAATGGGCAGACGCGGGTCCTGACGACGGCCATCGTCCAGGAAACGCGCATGGGGAGGTTCGAGGTCGCGATCGCCCTGTCGCTCATCCTTCTCGCCCTGAGCTTCGCGGTCAACGCTCTCCTGACCTACATCCAGCAAAAAGGAGTCCACGAGTGGAGACCCCATACCTGGAAATGAAAGGGGTCCGGCATTCGTACGGCCCGCTCAGGGTCTTGGACATCCCTTTGTTTTCCGTGGCGAAGGGGGAATGCCTGGTCGTCTTCGGACCGAACGGATCGGGCAAGAGCACTTTGCTCCGGATCGCCTCGCTCCTTGAAAGGCCCGGCCTGGGCCGGGTTTTTTACAGGGGAGACGAGGTCAGTGGGAGGACCGGGCTAGACGTCCGACGCCGGTTCGTCCTGCTCCTCCAGCGGCCATATCTTTTTCGAGGAAACGTGGAGAAGAACGTGCTTTTCGGACTGAAGGTCAGGGGGACGCCGAAGCCGGAGATGCGCAAACGGCTGGACAAAGCGGCCCGGATGTTCTCCATCGGTTCCCTCCTGGATCGTGATGCCCGGAAGCTTTCCGGCGGCGAAGCCCAACGGGTCAACCTGGCCCGGGCCTTCATCCTGGAGCCGGACATTCTTTTCCTGGACGAACCCTTCTCCGCCCTCGACGCCCCGACCCGGGAGGACCTTATCCACGAGCTCAAGAGGGTGCTCAAGGAGACCGGACAGACGACCGTTTTCGTGACCCATCATCGCGAAGAGGCGGCGTTCCTGGCGACGCGGGTGGCCGTCCTCGTCGGCGGGAGGATCCTCCAGGTCGGGGAGACGGAGAGAGTATTCGCCTCTCCTGCCAGCGACGAGGTGGCCAGGCTCGTGGGCCATGCCACCCTTCTTAAGGGGATCGTCGAAGAACGGAGGGGGGACCTCCTTGTCATCGTTCACGCAGGCCTGCGGATCCTGGCGACGGGAGAGGCCGGGGAAGGGAGTGAGGTCCTTTTATTTCTGAGGCCCGAGGACGTTCTCCTGGCCCGGAGGAAGTTCGAGAGCTCGATCAGAAATTGGTTCGAGGGAAGGATCAAGGAGGTCTCTCCCGGCGACCGCCTTGTTCTTGTCTCCCTGGATTGCGGGTTCCTCCTGAAGGCCCGCCTGACGCGAGCGGCCGTCGATGAGCTCGGGCTCCGAGTGGGCGAGACGGCCTGGGCCGGGATCAAGGCGTCTTCCTTGCGTGCCCTGCCGGCGGGGGAGAAGAGCGGGGCCTGAAAGAGGTCACATGATCAGCTATGAGCAAGCCCGGAGGTCGGTTTTCGAAGAGGCGCGGACCCTCGGCGCAGAGGAGGTCGCCTTGGACGACTCTCTCCGCCGCGTCCTGGCGGCGGACATCCGTTCGCCCCGCGCTCTGCCCCCCTTTGACAATTCGGCCATGGACGGTTACGCCATAAAGAGCGCGGCTACGTCCGGCGAGCTTCCTGGGGTCCTGAGAATCGTGGGGGAGCAGCCGGCGGGAACGGCGCGGACCGGGACCTTCGCCCCCGGCGAATGCGTGAAGATCATGACCGGAGCGCCCGTCCCCAGCGGGGCTGATGCCGTTGTGCCCCGGGAAGACGTTGAGGAATCCGACACGACGATCGTCGTAAGCCGGCCGGTCCGGCCCGGAGAGAATGTCCGCAGAATGGGCGAGGACATCGTCGAGGGAGAGATTGCGCTTACCGGAGGCGCCTTTCTCAACGCACCCTGCATCGGCTTGCTGGCGGCCCTTGGGATCGCCAAGGTCCCTGTGCGCATAAGGCCCTCCGTGGGCGTCCTGACTACGGGGACCGAGATCCGCGACATTTCCGATGCCCTGGGACCCGGCGCTATTTACGACAGCAATAGCCATGTCCTGAGGGCCCAGATCGCCTCCGCGGGCGCGGTCCTCTCGTTCCTCGGAACGACCGGCGACGACCTCGACGGGACGGTCGCTAAACTCCGGGAGGCCGCCGCGACCTCCCGGGTCATCCTGACGACGGGCGGCGTGTCGATGGGCGATTATGACTTGGTCAGGGAAGCTTTCGAACGCATCGGGGCGCGGCGGGTCTTCTGGAAAGTCGCCCAGAAGCCCGGCATGCCTTTGGCCTTCTCAGTTCTCGAAGACGGGGAAACGCCGCGTTACCTCTTCGGGCTTCCCGGTAATCCCGGCGCGGTGATGATCACATTCGAGGAGTACGTCAGGCCGTTCCTGAACCTCCTTTCCGGGCGACCGGACCCTCTCGCGGCCGATCTCGAGGCCCGGCTGTCCCGTGAGGTAAGGAAGAAGAAAGGCCGCTTGAACTTCCTGAGGGTCCGTCTTTCCATGAAGGACGGGGAGTGGTGGGCGGAGAGCACGGGGGATCAGGGCTCCGGTATTTTAAGAACGATGGTCCCGGCCGACGGGCTGGCGCTCGTCCCCGCCGGGGCTGAGTTCGTTCCGGCGGGCTCGAAGGTCATCGTCCATAGAATAGCGTGGTAAGATGAAAGACAACTTTGACCGCCGGATCGATTACCTGCGTCTGTCCGTTACAGACCGGTGCAATCTTCGGTGCTTCTATTGCTCACCGGGCCGGGATTTCGTCTTCATCCCGCCGCAGGAAGTCCTGTCCTATGAGGAATTCCTGCGGCTGGCCCGGCTTGCTCTGGAGATCGGGGTCACCCGGTTTAGGATCACAGGCGGCGAACCCCTCGTCAGGAAGGGGCTCGCGGGTTTCATGCGCTCCCTCGTCGAACTCAAGGGGACCGAGGATATCGCCCTGACCACGAACGGTGTCCTCCTCCGTGACAACCTGAACTCTCTTTGGGAAGCGGGCTTGAGGCGGATCAACATCAGCCTTGACAGCCTGGACCCTCATGCCTACGGTGAGATCACCGGAGGCGGCAACCTTCAGAACGTCCTGGACGCGATCGACGGAGCCTTGGAGAAGGGCTTCTCACCCGTCAAGATCAACGCCGTCATGCTCAAGGGGAAGAACGACGACCTCTCACCGTTCGTCGCCCTGGCCTCGGAGAAGCCCGTCCACGTCCGCTTCATCGAGCTCATGGATTTCTCGCCCAGCCAGGGGTATTTCGTTTCCGGGCGGGAAGCGATGGCGAACCTGGCTCGGTTCGGCAGGCCGGAGGAAGCCGCGGCCCCCGAGGGCTCCGGCCCCGCCCGGTATTTCACGCTTCCCGGAATGAAGGGGACGATCGGATTCATCAGTCCCTATTCCGACCATTTCTGCGCGTCGTGCAACCGCCTGAGGATATCGGCGGACGGCAGGCTCCTGCCCTGCCTCTTCTCCGGGTGGTCGGTGGACCTGAAAAAGATGCTCCGTTCCGGGACCGCTGACGGCTCGCTCAAGGCGGCGCTCCTCGACGCGCTCTCCCGCAAACCTCGCCGGCGGGAAGAAGCGGCCGCCGGGAAACGGGGGAACGGATTGAGAACGATTGGAGGCTAGAACCATGAAACTGACGCATCTTGACGAAAGGGGACGGCCGCGCATGGTTGACGTGAGCGCCAAGCCCGAAACGGAAAGGACCGCCCGGGCCGTAGGCGAGGTCGAACTCTCGCGGAAGGCCATCGACCTCATCTCCTTGAACAAGGTCCCAAAGGGCGAGGTCTTCAACACGGCCCGCCTGGCCGGGATCCAGGCGGCCAAACGGACCTCGGATTGGGTCCCCCTTTGCCATCCCGTCCGGCTGACCCAAGTCGATATCGAGCTGACGCTCGCCCCGAAGGAGGGCCTGATCCGTGTCGTCTCGACGGTCAAGGCCCTCGACAGGACCGGTGTCGAGATGGAGGCCCTGACGGCTGTGGCCGCCGCCTGCCTGACCGTCTACGATATGTGCAAGGCCGTGGACAAAAGGATCCTCATCGGGAACATCCACCTCCTGTCCAAGAAAGGCGGAAGAAGTGGCGAATTCACCTGGTGAGCGAGGCGTCGTCGTTTCGGTCAACATCAGTCCCGCCAAAGGCGCGCGCAAGAAACCGGCCGGGAGCGGGACGCTTTTAGAGGAGATGGGTCTCGCAGGTGACGCTCATGCCGGATTCGATCACCGCCAGGTCAGCCTGCTGGCCGTCGAGAGCATCGATAAAATGAAGGCCCTGGGTCTCGACGTCGGGCCCGGGGATTTCGCCGAGAACGTTACGACCTCGGGAGTCGATTTGGTTTCGATTCCCATAGGAACCCTCCTACGATTGGGGGAGTCTCTCCTCGAGGTCAGCCAGATCGGCAAGATCTGCCATTCCCGGTGCGCCATCTTCGATCAGGCCGGAGACTGTGTCATGCCCAGGGAAGGGATCTTCGCCCGCGTCCTCTCCGGCGGGGACGTGAGGGTCGGAGACCTTGTCGAAGTCTTGAGAAAGGAGCCCGAACATGCTTGAGGGGATACGAATCGCTGTCCTGACGATCTCCGACCGGTCGTCCCGGGGAGAGAGGTCCGATGAAAGCGGTCCTCTTTTAAGGGGTATGGTTCTGGAGAAGGGAGGCGAGGTCGTCCTGTCGAAAATCCTCCCCGATGAACGGGCCGTGATCCGCGCCGAACTTGAAAGGATTGCCGACGGCGGCCTAGCCGACGTCGTGCTGACGACAGGGGGAACAGGCTTCGCCCCCAGGGACGTCACACCGGAAGCGACGAAGGACGTCATGGACCGGGAGGCGCCGGGGTTGGCCGAGGCCATGCGGGCCGATAGCCAAAAGAAGACGGTGACGGCCATGCTTTCCCGGGCGGCCGCCGGGATCAGGAAGACCACCCTTATCGTGAACTTACCGGGAAGCCCGCGCGCAGCCCGGGAAAACCTCGAGGTCGTCCTGCCCGCCCTGGCCCACGCCGTCGATCTTCTCAAGGGGCGCGTGGCGGATTGCGGAAAATCGTGAGCCGGCAGAGGCCGCCTCCCGGGAAGAAAATCCACTTACGATAATCCTGGATTTTGACACGGGTCGGGCGCTGTGCTAAAAATAATAAGGAAATGAAAGCGATCGCCGTCGTCGGTCCCTCGGGAAGCGGCAAGACCACGTTCCTCGTCCGCCTGATCCCGGAGCTCAAGTCCAGGGGCGCGAAGGTCGCCGTTCTCAAACACTGTCATGAGGACGTGCCTTTGGACCAGGAAGGAAAGGACTCCTGGAAATTTACCGAAGCGGGCGCGTCCCGGGTCGGTGTCGTGACGCCGGGCCGTGTCGCTGTCTTCCAAGAAACGGGAACGCCGAACGATATCGAGGGTTCCGTCGGCCGGTTCTTCAGCGACGCGGACATCGTCCTCATCGAGGGGGGGAAAGGCGTCAAGGGACTGAAAAAGATCAGCCTCGTGCGCAAGGACATCGCCGAAAGGCTGGAGTTCGCTCCCGAGGAGCTCCTGGCCGTGGTGTCCGATGACGAGGTCGAGTCCGTGAAACCCGTGTTTCGTTTCTCCGAGATCGAGAAGATCGCCGACCTTGTATTATCGTCATCGGGCCGGATTCCCGAAACGACGTTGGTGGTGGACGGAGAGGAAGTCCCGCTCAATCCGTTCGTTGAATCCTTCATCAGGAACACGGTCATGGGAATGGTCGCCTCTCTTAGGGGGACGAACCTGGACCCCGGGGATGTCGTCCTTCACGTCTCGCGGAAGGGACCCCGGAAATGACCGCGAAGATCGGGACGGAGAGTCTGAAGAAGAGCCTGTTCTCAAAGCATGATCCGCGGGTCCTGGCCGCCCTCCGGAAAAGCACGGTCGGGATCGCCGGGGCCGGCGGCCTCGGCTCCAATGTCGCCATCTCCCTGGCTCGTGCCGGAGTCGGAAGGCTCATCATCGCCGATTTCGACAGGATCGAGCCCTCCAATCTCAACCGTCAGCAGTATTTCGTCGGGCAGATCGGACGGCGCAAGGTGGAGGCCCTGCTCGAGAACCTAAAAAGGATCAACCCGTTCTCCGAATACTCGGTCCATGATACGAAGATCAGCGGAAGGAACGTGGGCCGGATCTTCGGGGCTGCGGACATCCTCGTCGAGGCCTTTGACAAGGCCGAGGCCAAGCATATGCTCATCGAGGCCTGGTTGTCGCTCTTCCCGGAGAGGCCCATCGTTGCGGCCTCGGGCCTGGCCGGTTATGGGAAGAACCGAAAGATCCATGTCCGGAAGATGGGCAGCCTGCATATCTGCGGTGATGAAGAGAGCGAGGCCGCTCCGGGCGTCAGCCCCATGGCGCCACGGGTCGCCATCGTAGCCAACATGCAGGCCAACTGCGTCGTGGAACTGCTCGTCAAGCTTAGATGAAGAATCGTCATATCTGTGCCTGTATCGATATCCGTTCAGGCGTCTCTTTTTGTCCACTCCCCGTCGATGAGACGCCACATTTTCCCCGTCGGGTTCTCGTTTCGAAGCTCGGGCGGCAGGCGGTCCGGCCGGACGTTGTCGTAACATTGGAGGGCCGTGAAGCGCAGCAAGGAGGCGGGAAAGCCCACCGAGGTGAATCCCGGATGGCCGGTGGCGGGGAAAGGGCCGCCGTGGACCATGGAGGGAACGACGGCCAGCCCGGTCGGCATCTTGTCGTTGAGGAGCCGGCCGGCCTTTGTCCGCAGGATGGGCGCGAGCCTCGAGTAGAGTCCGTCATCGGCCCCGGCCTTGTCCGAGTAAACGCACGCGCTCAGATTGCCCTCGAGGGCGTCGGCGACGCGGAGCATCTCGTCCTCCGTTCCGGCGAGGACGACGAGGGACACCGTCCCGAAAGCCTCGTATTGGAGGCGCCCGGGATGGCTCAGGAATGCCTTCCCGGATACCTTGAGCAGAGTGTTCTCGAACTGAAAGCCGGGACCGTCGATGGGTCTCCCTCCCGTGAGGACCTCGGCGCCGTCCCGGGCCATCTCCGAGACGCTCGCTTGAAGGGATTCCAGGACGCTCCGGCCAAAAAGGAACCCTGAGGGGGGAGCCTCAAAATTCCTTTTAGCGGCGGCCAGAAAATCCCTTCCGTCCGCACCATCGAGGACCACGACCAGGCCGGGCTTCGTGCAGAACTGGCCGGCGCCTCCCGAGCATGAAGCCGAGAACTCTGCCGCGATCGCTTCGCCGCGTTCACGCAACGCTCCGGGAAGGATAAAGACTGGGTTGACGCTCGACATTTCGAGGCTGATGGGCTTTCCCGCCCGGTCCGCGGCCTCCTTGAGCCGCATCCCGGCCGGACGGCCGCCCGTAAAGGCCGTCGCCCCCGTGAGCGGATGGGCGACGAGTTGAAATCCATCCTCGGGCCCTAGATGGTAGATCATCTGGATAGTCGCCGGAGGAAGTCGCGACCCTTCAAGAGAGCTGAGGGCGATCTCGGCGAAGAGTTTCGTCGTCGCGGGATGGTAGGGGTGGGCCTTGGCCAGGACGGGGTTCCCGGCGGCGATGGCCGCCGCCATATCGCCCCCCGCCGCGGAGTTGAAAGCGAACGGAAAATTATTGGGGCCAAAGACGATGACGGGGCTGCCCAACGGTCCGTGGATCGACCGGATATTGGATTTAGTATCGATCGCCGCCCGTCGCCAGGACCGATCCCTGCAGGCTTCGGCGGCCTGGCGGAGCTGGTCGATCGTCCGGGGAAGTTCGGTCGTCCCGAGCCGGGGAGCTTTGGGAAGGGCCGTCTCCCGATGGGCCGTCTCGACGAGCTCATCGGCCCGGCCCAGGATGCCTTCCGCGAATCGTTCCAGGAAAGCGGCGATCCGCTCCGGCGAAGCCCGGGCAAGGTCCTTGCAGGCCCGCCGGCCCGCTGCTAAGGCCGCCTCGGCGTCCTCGAACGACGAGATGGGAAACAAGCCGGGCAATGGGGACCCGGTCGAGGGATCGACCGCCTGAAACGTTCCGACGGAGCGCGCCTCTCGCCAAACGCCGTCGATCAATACCGGCTGCATAATCTGCTCCCCAGGAGAAGTTCCTGGACCTTCAGGCCCATTGACCTATCCGCCTGAATACAGCGGCGAGATGACGACGCGATCGCCATCCCGGAGATCATCGACCGGGCCGACAGCTTTGCCGTTCCGGGTGACGATTTTGGGCCGGTCCTTTTCGATCCCCAAGAGCTTGAGGACCTTTTCCACCGTTGCGGGGTGCGGTGCCTCGATTTCTTTTTCGCTGAACCCCGCCGCGTAGATGAACGGGCCGATGAGCTTGATGGTGATCTTCATCCTACTCGAGCTTAGTATATTTTTCGACGTCCTCGGCCTCGTCGGCGAGGCCCAGGGACTCCGCCGTCTTCTTCGTGGGGATCCCTCGTTTGTCCCAGCCCCGGATGTCGTAGAAGTGGTCGAGGAGTTCGTTGTACTTGTCGAGCTCCAGGATCTTCCCGGCGATGGGCCCTTCCTTGTCGGCGTTAGCCGGGTCGAACCAGACCATCGGCGGATAGTCCCTCGTCCGGTCCCAGCCGGGGATCTCGCGGGCCCAGAAAAACTTCATTAGGGCGTAGATCCGGTCGCCGACCTTCCAGAAATCGTCGAGTGTCCAGTCGAGGCCGGTGGCCTTGTTGAAATAGATCGGGTAGTTTTTGAGGTCCCAGCCCAGCTCGATCCACGGGAAGCGGCAGGCGACAATGAACTCGAAGAGACCGCCCCGGATCCTCTGCAGTTCGACAACCTTCGCGGCCTTTTCGCGTCCGTAGGATTCGCGGGAGGTCTGCTTCAGCTCGAAGGTGATAACCCATGCTTCCTTGTGGTGGGCGCCGATGGGGCTCGTCCCGAAGGCTAGGGCCATGCCGGGGATGAACTTGCAGTTGTAAGCCGCCACTTCCAATCCCTTGACCTGCATGGCGTAGGCCTCGGAGCCGTGGCCGAACCGCCGGGCCATCCGCAGCGAGCCGTCGGCCAGGAGGTTCCCGAGTTCGCCCTCCCGCCGGGCGGCCATTCCGAGGAGTTCTTTGGCCCTCTCGGCGTCGCCGAACTTGAAGTCACCCGTCGTCGCGCCGTGTTCGATGGCGTCGGCGTAGAAGGAGAGGACGCAGCCGGCCGACATCGTGTCGATCCCGTAGTCGTCGCAGAGGTAGTTCAGGGAGGCGACCTGGTCGAGGTCGAAGATCTCCAGGTTGGCGCCCAGGAGGCCGATGTTCTCGTAGTCGAGCTCGGACTCCCGACCTTCGTGGTCGCGGATCGCGATACCGCATCGCATCGTGCAGTTCGGACAGCCGTAGGTGGCGATCCGGGCCGCGTTGAGCCGCTCGCCGTCGATCTTCCAGGCGTCGGAGTGTTGGGTTTTCCGGAAGTTCCGGACGGGCAGGGCGGCAACCTCGTTGCACCAGGCCAGGACGCCGTTCGTGCCCTGGATGGACCAGCCGGTCTGCTTGTCGATCGCCCCGACCTTTCTCAGATCGCTCGTTCCAATGGTTTTCATCTGCCCGGGATCGGCAACCTGGATGGGTTTGGTCCCCTTGACGACAATGGCTTTAAGCTTCTTGGAGCCCATGACCGCTCCCATGCCGGGTCTGCCGCCGGCCCGGCCTTCAAGGCTGCGGACCATGGCGTACAGGACCATGTTCTCGCCTCCCTGGCCGATATTGAGGACCCCGACACCCTTGCCGTACTTGGCGTAGATCCAGGTGTTCGTGTCATAGGTCCCTTTGCCCCAAACCTCATCGGCGGGCAGGAATTCGACCTTGTCGTCCTCGATGTAAAGATAGGTCGGGGAGGCGGCTTTCCCCTCGACGATCAGGACGTCATATCCGGCCTTCCGGAGATGTTCGGCAACCCGGGTCCCTATGTTCCCGTCACCGTAGCCGCCCGTGATGGGAGACTTGGCCGCGACCACGGCTTTGCCCGTGTTCGGGGCGGGAATTCCTGCGATAGGCCCCAAGGCCACGATGAACTTGTTCTCGGGGCCCAGCGGATCGATCCCGGGCTTCAGCTCGTCCCATAGGATCTTGAGGGCGAAGCCCCGTCCGCCGACCCATTTTTTCGCGAATTCCTCGCTGAAGGGCTCCTTTTTAAAGGTCTTGGTGGTCAGGTCGACCCTCAGGATATTGCCGGTCCATCCCTGCATTTTTTCCTCCGTTCGATGCGAAAAGGTTATCGTCAATAGTATAGTATCGGTAGCATAGAGGGTGTTTAGAGTCAAGCATCTTGCCTAAAAACGATTTTTTTTCTACAATATATCAAATATAGTTCATTGTATCCCGAGCGACGACGAGAATAATCTGATCACAAGCGAAAAAAGAATCATGGTCGAAGAACAGCAGACATCGGGCGAAGAGCCCTCGATCCTCCAGAAAGTCCGCCGGACCTTGATCGGCGGGCCCAAGAACATCAAGGACCCTTCGCTTTTTCATAAGCTGGCCCTCATCCCCATCCTGGCCTGGATCGGACTGGGAGCCGACGGGCTGTCGTCCGCCGCCTACGGACCCGAGGAGGCCTTCAAGGCCCTCGGCCGGCACACCTATCTCGCTCTCTTCCTGGCCTTGGCCACGGCCCTGACCGTCTTCATCATTTCGTACTCTTACACCCGGATCATCGAGTATTTTCCTTCCGGAGGCGGAGGGTACATCGTCGCCACAAAGACCCTTGGCGAAAAAGCGGGTGTCATCTCCGGTTGCGCTCTTCTCGTCGACTATATGCTGACCATCACGGTATCCATCGTCGCCTGCGGAGACGCCCTTTTCAGTTTCTTCCCGGCCCAATTCCAGGAGTTCAAGATCCCGTTCGAGATCCTGGCGATCGTGATGCTGGTCGTCCTGAACCTGCGCGGGATCAAGGAGTCCGTGACTTTTCTGGCCCCGATTTTCTTAGTCTTCGTTGCGACCCATCTCTTCATGATCGGCTACGGCGTCTTTTCCCACCTTCCGCAGATCGCGCCTGTCGTCCACGGCATACGGGGCGATTTCAAACAGGGGATCGCGACCCTAGGGATGGGCGGCCTGGCCCTCCTGTTCCTAAAAGCGTTCTCCATGGGCGGCGGGACTTTCACCGGAATCGAGGCGGTCTCCAATGGACTCCAGGTTCTCCGGGAGCCGAGAGTTCACAACGGCAAGAGGACAATGGTCTATCTTTCGACGTCCCTGGCCTTCACCGCGGGAGGCATCCTGGTCTGCTATCTCTTCTTGAACGTCACGCCCGTTGCCGGAAAGACCCTCAACGCCGTCCTCGCCTCGACCCTCTACAACGGATGGGGATTCGGGCCGCTGTTGGCCCTCATCACGATCTTCTCGGAGGGGGCACTCCTCCTCGTGGGCGCCCAGGCCGGTTTCATGGACGGGCCGCGGGTCATGGCCAACATGGCCGTCGACTACTGGTTCCCGCGCCGCTTCGCTTCGCTCTCCGACCGCTTCACGATCCAGAACGGCGTCCTGCTCATGGGTGGGGCGTCCATCATGCTCCTCCTTTACGCCAGGGGCCGGATCACGACCCTGGTCGTCATGTATTCGATCAACGTCTTCCTGACCTTCTCCCTGTCGGAATTGGGCATGTCCAAGTTCTTCATCAAGAACCGG
>CAZSMW010000494.1:0-3052 GCA_964607985.1 uncultured Eubacteriales bacterium | reverse complement strand
GGCTGCAGCGACCATGCGGAGATCAGCCTGAGACGAGCGTCCGACGAGGGCAGCCGCAGGCCTCCGATGGCCCAAGGCTCCGAGGATGGGTTTCCTTCAGCTTATTAGATTAGCCTGGAGTCTTGGGCCTGAGGAGCCGAGAAGGACGCGAGTCTCAGGCGTTTGTTGATCGGAGCGGGAGCAAAGCCCTTCCCCATGCCCTCCTCTTGGCATCACGGCCTTCGATGGGCACACCAAATGGAATAGAGCCGCGCGGCCTTATTTCACCTTGACTTCGAAAATCTTGCGGATCTTTCCCGCGGTCCCTTGCCTTCCCTTGATGCTGACGTCGACGAAATGCGAGCCGCGGAGCAGAGCATGGGGGAACGTGAAAATGATCTCTTTCGTGCTGACGAGCTCATTGTCCGTCGTCCGAAACGTCCTGGGCTCCTCGATCTTCTCCTTGCCTCCGCCTTCCTGAGGATAAACGAAGATGATGAAGTCCAGGTCGACCCGGGGCACACCCTGATCGTCGGAGATGTTCAGCGAATCGATGGGCAGGGAGACGATGAACTCTTTTTTTGCGGGATCGTAACGGAGGCCGAAGTCGACGAACGTCTTCTTGAAGGCGGAGCCGTCCCTGGCATACTGCCCGAGTTTCAGGGCGTCAAGGGCCTCGAAGAAGTCCCCATCATATCGCCGGATCCTGAACGGGCCCGTGCCGCTCTCGTCGACGAACTCGATGCCGAGCTGATAATTATAGTACACCCACCAGATGATGGACCCCCGGACCGAGGGATCGCCATGGGAGAAGGACTCATCGATCTTGTCGGGCCGGCCCATGAAGACATAGATCCGGCCGCGGTCCGAGTTTGATCCCAGGCCGCCTTCCCGAAAGTGCTTTCCGGCGTATTCGATACGCCGCTCGTATTCCGTCTTGAACTCGTTCTCGGGGGTATCGGGATCGGGGTCCCGCTTGTCCCAGAAGTCCTTGATGAACTCCTTCCTAGAGTCGGCGTCCGGGAGGTGATTGAAGATCGCGTTCTCCTGGCCGGTCATGATCAGCCTCGCCGAGTCATAGAACTTCGCGCTGTCCGGGTCCAAGGCGACCTTTCGCGAGGTCCCACCGCAGGCCGCGAGGAACAGGATAGGAAGGGCCAGAAGGACGGACACGACAATATGGGCTAATTTCTTCATCCGTGAACCCTCTACTTTATTCTAGCACTCCGTCCCGTGAAAAAAAACCCTCACTTAACCGGGCAAGAGGGGCCTTGAGCGTCTCCACCGGACCCCGGACCTAGAACTTGAATCGGACACGCCGCGGGCGACTTAGTACGAACGCATTAGATAGTTTGACATCTGACTTTAAGCGGCCTGAAGTCGCCCTCACTCCCCCGACCCCCGGGGAACCAGTCCCGTCGGTTCCCCCCGTCGAAAAAGCCGACGGGTCCCCCCTCCGCTACGGGGGCTTGAGGACGGCATTCAGTGCCGTTCATACATTGTAACTTCTTTTATTGCGTTCGTATTAGTTCGACTCCTGCCCGGACTCAGCGCCTCCCACATTCTCCCGGTCCACGATGATGGAGGGGGCGGGGGACTTGAAGGGAGGTTCTTATTTCTTTAAATACTGCAGCAGTTGCTTGGCGAGTGGTGCTTTCTCATGGTTGGGGGCGAGTTCCAGGAATTTTTCCAGGCTCCGGACGGCATCGGGAACCTTGTTCTGGCCGATAAAGATGGTCCCCAGCTGATAGTAGGCATCGGCGTAGTCGGGTTTCAGATCGACCGCCTTCTGGAAGTGGGCCTGGGCCGCGTCCGCCTCTCCCGTGTTGGTGAGGCAGGCGCCAAGGTTGTAGTGGGCGTCGGGATCGTCGGGACTGAGCTCGACGGCCTTCTGGAAATATGTCTTGGCCTCTTCGAAGGCCCCGCCCATGCCCAGGGCTTCGGCCAGCTCCTTGTTGGAGCTATAGCTCTCCGAGTTGAGCTCCACCGCTTTCCGGAAAGCGGCGATGGATTCATCCTTCTTATCCATCTTCTTGTAGGCCAACCCGAGGTTGAAGAAATAGCCCCAGTTGGGCTGGCTCATGTTGACGGCCTCTTCAAAGGCGGCCGCGGCTTCGGCGTATTTCTGCTCGCCATAGAGCCTGTTCCCCTTGAGGAAGACCTGATCGGCGGCCGAGACGGTCTTCTGGGCGATCTCGTCAGCCGTGTCGAGCCTGATCTCGATATCCGTTTCCCCGGCCAGGCTCACCCTCACCTCCGTGGACTTGGGGAGATATCCATCCTTCTTGACGCTGACCTGGAAATACCCGGGCTGGATACCGACCTGGAGGAACCTGCCTTCCTTGTTCGTCGAGAGCTCATAGCTGGCGGAGGTTTTGGTGGAGACGACGGTCACGACGGCCTTCTCCACTGGGTTTCCCTGGCTGTCCTTTACGACGCCCATCAGTTTGCCCTGGATCTGGGCCCAAGCGGCAGCCGAGACCGTCAAGCCCAAGAGGATCGCCATGATCGCGCGCTTACGCATCTTTTTCTCCTTAGGGATCAATTCCCTTTTTTAGCTTTTTCTTCCAGGGCCCGGATCGAGGGCTGGGAGGGATCGAGGGACAGGGATTTTTGGATGAGGGACAGGGCCTTGTCGGGCCGTCCGAGGTTGAGATGGCATTCCGCCGCCAGGTTGAGGACGCCGATCTCGGTGGCCTCGGCCATGAGTTTGTCCAGGTAGACCAGGGCGGTCGTCCAGTCCTTGAGACCGGCATGGTCCAAGGCGATGACTTTGGCAGCTTCCCTATCTTTGGTGGCTTCATATAAGGGAATGATCGTCGCGAGCGAATCCTGAAACCTGTTCATGGCAAACAGCGACTTGCCCAGAAGGAGCCGCGTCGGGGCGTCCTCCTTCAGTTCGAGAGCCCGGTCCAGCAATCCGCGGGCCTTTTCATAGTCCCTTGCCATGGAGTGTTCCGTGGCCAGAACTCGCAATTGTTCGGGTGACGGGAACGGGCTGTGCACTTTAGCATAGGCCCAGGGCAGGGCCGGATACGGCTGGGAGAGAAGGATGAAGTTGTCCTTCTCGGAC
>CAZSMW010000493.1:0-6144 GCA_964607985.1 uncultured Eubacteriales bacterium | reverse complement strand
AGCAGGCCAACGCGGCCAAGAGCGAGTTCCTGGCCAACATGAGCCACGAGATCCGAACCCCGCTGAACGGGGTGATCGGCATGACCGGCCTGCTGCTCGAGACCCCGCTCGATGAACGCCAGAAGCGCTACGCGGAGACCGAACCGAACCGGTTCGAAGTCGATCATCCGGGCCTCGATCTTGGAGAAGTCGAGGATGTCGTTGATGATGGCGAGCAGGGAATCCGCCGAGGCCTTGATGGATTCGAGGTAATCCCGCTGCTCGGGAGAGAGGGGGGTGTCCAGGGCGAGTTCGGTCATGCCGATGATGCCGTTCATGGGAGTTCGAATCTCGTGGCTCATGTTGGCCAGGAATTCGCTCTTGGCGGCGTTGGCCACTTGGGATTCGAGCTGGGAAGCCCTCAGGGCTTCTTCGACGCGCTTCTGTTCGGAGATATCGGTCACGGCCGAGAGGACGCCTGTGAACCGGCCCTTTTCGAAGAGCGATCGGGCGCTCACCAGAACCGGGATCTCTTCGCCCGACTTGGAGCGGAAGCGGGTTTCGTAGGTCTCGAGGGTCTTCTTCGTCCGAGAACGCGTCTTGCCCTGGAGCCTGGCCAGTTCCTCCGGGGAGATGAATATTCTCTGGTGATGGCCGACGAGTTCCGAAGCGGCGAATCCCAGGAGACTCTCCATCAAAGGGTTGACGAAGACGACCCGCCCTCTGGCATCCTCCATGACGATGCCTTCGGCGAGACTGTTGACGATGTTCTCGTTGAACTCCTTGAGCGACTGGAGCTCTCTCTGGACGTTCTCGATCTCCTTTTCTCTTTTCTTGCGCTCCGAGATGTCCTTGTAGATGGCGACGCTGCCTTCGATCTTCCCTTTCATGAGGATGGGCGAGGCGGTGATGCTGACGTCCACGGGCGTCCCGTCCTTCCTGTAGCGGACGGATTCCGCCTGGATGACTTGGTTTTTCCGACGCAGGACGGCCCGGGTGATGCCCAGCGCTTCCTTGATCCTCGCCCCCCCGACCAGCCGGTCGATGTCCTTGCCGACGGCCTCCTTGCGGCTGTGGCCGAAGATCTTGCGGGCGCCGTCGTTCCATTCCACGACGTTGTTCGCCCCGTCGAGAGAGACGATCCCGTCATGGAGGCTTTGAACGATCGCCTTCCAGTACTGGGACCGCTCATTATTCTTTGCGGCTTCTTTGAGGAAAGATCTGAAGACTTCGGCGTTCGTTCTCATGCTCCGGATTGTACTCTTCCCCGCGTCCCCGTCAATCGCCTTATCGGGTGAGAGAGGGGGGTGATTTTCTCCCGACATAAATCATCGTCGGCAGTGAGGAGGCAGGGGAGAGGGTGAATGAAGGCCAAGATAATGATATTTTTAAAATGCGCTGACACGAGTTCCAATTTCTTCCGGTTTGTGATAAAAATATCCCAATGGATGACAACAGGTTCATGAAGTTCTCGGCCGCTTTCGTGGTCCTCTTCCTGGCCGGCGTCATATTGAAGCTGGCCAGGCCCGTCCTCTTTCCCTTTTTCCTGGCCCTCTTCATCTCCTATATCATCAGGCCGGCCCTTGAGTTCCTGACGCGCCGGAAGGTCCCGAGGCCGGTGGCCCTCATCGTCATCATCCTGGTGACGTTCTCGCTCATGTACATCCTCGGCGCCGTGTTCTATTCGAGCGGCAAAGCCTTCGCCGCCGAACTGCCGGATTACACCGAGCAATTCCAGTCCCTGATCAAGCAGCTCGAAGCTTCTCACTTCCTAGGCGCCAAGTGGAATGTCGCGACCCTCCTCGGTAACATCAATGTCGGGAAGATCGCTTCCATTACCATGTCGGCCCTCGGCCCGTTCTTTGGCTTCCTGTCCAATCTCTTTCTCGTCCTCATCTTCCTGATCTTCATCCTGGCCGGGCGGGGACGGCTCAGGGGGAAGGTCGAGCGGTCGTTCAGCCCTCATCAGGCCGGGAAGATCAATGAGGTCGTGGAGAAGATCGACCGGCAGATCCAGAAGTACCTGGCCATTAAAACCGTTTTCTGTGTCATTAACGGCCTCATGGTTGGGATCGTCCTGGCGCTCTTCGGCGTCGATTTCGCCATCGTCTTCGGGTTCCTGGCCTTCCTGCTGAACTATATCCCCAACGTCGGTTCGACGATCGCCACGGCCGTCCCCATCGTGATCGCCTTCATCCAGTATGGAAGCGTCTGGAGGTGCCTCTGGATCCTGGCCATCGTCGTCGTCCTCGACAACGTCGTCGGCAACGTCCTCGAGCCGAGGTTCATGGGGAAGGGGCTCGGGTTGAGCCCGCTGGTCGTCATTTTTTCCCTCATCGCCTGGGGCTGGCTGTGGGGCATTCCCGGCATGGTGTTGGCCGTCCCTATCGCGGCCGTCATCAAGATCGTCTGCGCCAACGTTCCGTCGCTCCGCTTCATCGAAGTCCTGATGAGCAAATAGACCTTAATGGGCGGTTCTCTCCCTTGTTCAAGAGGGGCATTGGTATTTGTCCCGAAATTACCGAACCGAAGATGAACTCTTGATCCGGGCGAAGCGTTCGGCGAGATTCGTGAGGTAGGTCTTTCCGCCCGGGTTGTCTTGGGCGAGATATTTGACGGTGCGGATGACCCGGTCCAGGCAGCGTAGCTTCTCGTCTTTCTTATAGGTCTCGATGCCGGAGGCCAGGATGACGGGGGCCTCCCAGCGCGTATTCTCCGAGGCCTGATAGACGGCCTCGCCTAGAGCGTTCCTGGGCTTGAGGCTCTCTCCCGGCAGGATGATCAGGCTCTTCCCTTTTTCGATCTTGCCCCTGGCATACTCCAGCGCCAGAATGACATCCTTGTCCGTCAGGGAAGGGGAGCGCTCCGCGAAAACCCGGAAGGGAGCTTCCAGCTGGAAGACCAACCAGGCTAGTCTTTCATCTCTGAGAATTTCGTCCTCCGCAAAAGAGTTCTGCGAAGAAGCGGGAGCTTTCTTTTCCAGAATCTTTTTTTCCTGGTAGGGCTTATGGCGACCGAGGAAGGGACAGGCCGCCGGACAATGGAGTTCTTTTTCCCTGAGCAAACCACAGCATAGGTTGCAGAGAGAGCTCCCCAGGGCTGGACAGGAGCGTTTGGCGACCCGGATCTTGCATTTGGCGCATAGGGTCATGGCTTCTTCTCGATGATGAACGATTCCGGGGTCAGGACCTTCATCTTCCGGCCGAGGATACTCTTGAGCGCTTTCCGGGCGGCTTGCTGCTCGGCGATCTTCTTGGAGCGGCCTTTGGCCTTGGCCAGGGGTCTGTTTCCGAGGCGCACCTCGACGACGAATGTCTTCTGGTGGGCCGGCCCCTTTTCGGTGAGGGTCTCATAGGTCGGAGAGAGCAGATCAGACTTCTGGAACATCTCCTGCAGGGCCGACTTATAATTGTTGATAAAAAACTCCCGGCGGATGGGCTTGAAGGAGGATGAGAGGAGTCGGGATATGAAAGCTTTGGCCGTTTCGAACCCGCCATCGATGTAGACGGCGCCGACGACGGCCTCAAAAACATCGGCCAGGATCGTCTTTTTCTTCCGGCCGCCGCTCTTCTCTTCGCCCCTTCCCAGAAGGATGGCCTTGTCCAGCTTGAGCTTTCGGGCGAGTTCGGAGAGGGAGAGGGTGGATGTAGCAGTGGACTTGAACTTGGACAGCTCTCCCTCCGTCAGATCCGGGTAAGCGGAATAGAAGAAATCCGCGGCGGCCAGACCGACGACGGAGTCGCCGAGGAACTCCAGAAGTTCATTGTCCGAGCCCTTGTCTCCCTGCGTTTCGTAGGCGCAGGAGCTGTGGGTCAGGGCCTTTTCCAGGAGGGCCTTGTCCTTGAACGTGTGGCCGATCTTCTTTTCCAGATCTTCGAGCTTCATGGGCATCCCGCGCGCTTCCGATCAGCCGGTCGCCCCGGTCTCGGACGGGAAAGGAAAGACGACCTTTCCGCCGACGACGGTCATCACGGCCGCTCCCGTGAGCTTCCAACCGTGAAAAGGGCTGTTCCGGCTCTTGGATTCGAATTTGTCCTTGTCCACGACCGTTCTGATGCCGAGGTCGAGGAGGGTGATATCGGCATCGGCCCCGACGCTTAGCTTCCCCTTGTTCGTCAGGCCGAGAAGCCGGGCGGGGTTCGTCGACAGGAGTTCGATGAACCTTTGCAAGGAGATGATGTTTCCAAGGACGAGCCTGTCGAGGAGGAGAGGAACGGCCGTTTCCAGCCCTACGATGCCGAAGGGGGCCTTGGCGAAAGTCGCTTCCTTGTCCCGGACCGTATGGGGTGCGTGGTCCGTGGCGATCGCGTCGATGACGCCGTTCTTCACGGCCTCGACGAGGGCTGCGACGTCTTCCGCTGACCGCAGGGGAGGGTTCATCTTGAAGTTCGTGTCCTGCCTCTCGAGCAGGGCGTCCGTCAGGAGGAGGTGGTGGGGGGTGGCTTCGGCCGTGACCTGGATGCCCCGTTTCTTGGCCTCCTCGACCGCCCGGACGGCGTCCTTGACGCTGAGATGGGCGATGTGGACACTGGCGCCGGTCATCCCGGACAAACGGATGTCGCGGGCGACCATGATCTCCTCGGCCGCGGCCGGAATCCCCTTAAGCCCGCAGAGCCGGGAATAGCGGCCTTCGTGCATGCTTCCGTCCGCGCTCAGGCCTTTGTCCTCGCAGTGATCGATGACGAGAGTTCCCAGCGAACGGGAGGCTTCGAGGGCGCGGCGCAAGATAAGGACGTCCCCGATGGGCTGGCCGTCATCGGAAAAAGCGATGGCTCCGGCCCGGACCAGGGCGGCCATATCGGTCAGCTCGGCGCCTTTGAGCCCCCGGGTGACGGCCGCGATCGGCAGGACATTGACCGCGGCGCTCTTCCGGGCTTCTGCTTTGATGGATTCCAGGACGGAGACGTTGTCGTTGACGGGATGCGTGTTGGGCATGCAGCAGGCGGTCGTGAAGCCGCCCCGGGCCGCCGCCCGTGAGCCGGTCCGGATGGTCTCCTTCTCTTCGAAGCCTGGCTCCCGAAGGTGAACGTGCATGTCGATGAAGCCCGGAGCTACGACAAGTCCGAACGCGTCGATTGTCCGGGTGGTTTTGTCCTTGATCCCAGCTCGAACGGCGGCGATCTTGCCGCCCACGATCAGGACGTCCAGCTCACCGTCCACCCCGGACGCGGGGTCGACGACCCTGCCGTTTTTGATCAGGAGATCCACGCCGGGTCCTTTACTTGCGAAGCTTCACGGGCTCCGTGATCAGGACCTCGTCCGCGTCGTCCACTTCCATGAGATGGACCTGGACGATCTCCCGTCTCGACGTGGGCAGGACCTTGCCGACGTAGTCCGCGCGGATGGGGAGCTCCCTGTGGCCGCGGTCGATGAGGATGAGGAGCTGGACGGTCTGCGGCCGTCCCATCTCGAAGAGGCCCTCCATGGCGGCCCGGATGGTCCGGCCCGTGAAGAGGACATCGTCGACGAGCAAGACGTCCTTCTTGGCCGGCTGGAAATCGATCTTTGTCTTCTTGACCATGCGGCCCATCTCTGCGGCCGCGATGTCGTCCCGGTAAACGGTGATGTCCAGGACGCCGACAGGCACTTCGACGCCCTCCATTTCCTTGATGATTCGGGCGATCCTCTTGCCGACGTATATGCCGCGGGTCCGGATGCCGACGATGACCAGATTCTTCAGGTTGCGGTTGCGCTCAATGATCTCGGTGGCCATCCTGTAGAGGCACCTCCGGATCTTGCCGGCGTCCATGATTCTCGCCTTGATCTTCTCTTCCATATCCGACTCCTTTTTTCCCCTATGAACATCCTATATTTGCCCGACAATGTCAAGAAATCGCCCCGATTGAAGCCTTCGATTTCCGTGATGTTAAGAAGAGGGCATGGCGAAGGGCTTTGCTCCTGGCTCCGATAGAGATTCGCCTCTCCTCTAACGGAGACACGGACCTCCTGGCCCCCTTGATTGACCAAGGGGGGTTGGGGGGGATTAATAGAACTCAAACAGAGTCTTGGGGGTGTCTCCGTGTCCTCGGCTCCTCAGGCCCAAGACTCCAGGCTAATCTAATAAGCTGAAGGAAACCCATCCTCGGAGCCTTGGGCCATCGGAGGCCTGCGGCTGCCCTCGTCGGACGCTCGTCTCAGGCTGATCTCCGCATGGTCGCTGCAGCC
>CAZSMW010000492.1:0-4174 GCA_964607985.1 uncultured Eubacteriales bacterium | reverse complement strand
ACGATGGGCGGCCCCGGCGCTTTACCGGAGGCGCCGACCCCCGAGGCAGCGGGCTGTCCGCCGGATACTGAATCGATCATACTGTGAGGGCGAGCATGAATTCGGCTGTGTATGAGCGAAGACGGTGGGTCAGGATGAGGGCCGGGGTGGTCTTTGGACTTGTCATCGTTAAAAGCCTGCTTCCGGCGGCGGAAACGCCGGCCGATTCCTGGGCCGCCTGGCTCGACGAAGTCCGTCCGATCATGACTCGGGCCGAGTCCGGCGTCTTTCGCTCCCTCCAGACGGAAGAGGACCGCCGACGGTTTCAGAAGCTCTTCTGGGAGGCCCGCGATCCGAATCCCAAGACGCCTCAAAACGAGTACCTCCAGGAATACTACGCCCGCCGGGCTTATGCCAAACAACATCTCCGGGGGCCGGACTCCGACCGTGGGCGCATGTATCTCATCCTGGGAACGCCCGCCGAAAAAAGAAACTTCGGAGGATATGATGATATCATCGATTGTGAGACCTGGTCTTATCGGACAGACGCTTCGGCGGGCCTGCCTCCATTTCTGAATTTCGTTTTTTTCAGGCCGGGGGACCTTGGCGATTACAAGCAATACGTCCCGGGGCTTCATTCTCCGCTCGACCTGCTGGCTTTCCAGGGAAAGTCGGGGAATTCTTCCAAACAACAGGCTTATGCCGTTCTCCGGCGGCGCTTTCCGGATTTGGCGGAAGCCTCGCTTTCGGTTGTCCCCGAAGCGGGAGGCGTGAACCTCCTCGAATCGACGACCTCGTCCGGACATGTCCTGGCTAAGGTTTTCGCTTTGCCGGAACGGGATGTCTCTTCATCCTATCTCAAGAATTTTTCGGCTGCCGCGGCAACCGTTGAAGTGAGCTCTTCGACCCGCGAGATCCTGGGCTGGTCGGCCCTCGCCGTGGGGGAAGCCCGGGGATTGAAATTTCTGAACTACTCGCTCATACCCGATGTCCTCCATACGGTCTTCACGGCCGGCGAGGGTCACACGGCCCGCCTTTCGACGATCCTTCGCGTTGAAGACAGGGAGGGAAGGACCGTGCATCAGCAGGAAAGGGACTTCGAATTTCGTCTCGATGCCGACAACATGGCCCGCGTCAATAAAGCAAAGATCGCTTTCCAAGATTTTGCCCCTATCATTCCCGGCGAGTTTACCGTCATCCTGAGCTTCAGGAACAAGATAACGGACGAATTTTTCACGACTAAGGATTCCATTACGGTGGTCGGCGGAGCCCCAAGCGTTCTGGCCGGATTCAAGATCCGGGACATGCCCGGTGAAGGCTTCGGTCCTTTCCGAATCGAAACCCGGGAAATTCTTACCGACCCTCGGGGCTTTTTTACACGGGAGGACGTCCTGGAGGGGGTTGTCTCCGGTAGCGACCGCCCCGACGTCCGACTAGTCCACGTGGACACGGAAAGCCCCTCGATCCCGGTCCTGGAGACGACTCCCGTGGACGGAGCATTCATCTTCCGGCACCCTCTCAAGGGCTTGCGGCCCGGGGATTATCGGCTGATCGTCCGTCTTGGGGAGTCGGAAGTCTATCGGAGGGACATCAAGCTGCTATCCTTTGCTCTGGACAAACCCATCGAGGCGGACAAGACGGAAGGAGGTGAAGCGTTCTTCTCTTACATCTTCGACCTCGGACGCCAGCATCTCAGCCGGGGCGAACCGGAGACGGCGCTCTCGTTTTTTTCGCGCATCCCCCCGGACCGGCTGGCTGCGGCCATGCGTCCAGCCGTCGCCAAAGCTTATTATGAAATTAAGGATCACCCAAAAGTCATCGAGCTCCTCGCGACGGGAGTCCCGAGAGACTATTCCGTCCTATGGCTGCTCGGGAACTCCTTCCTCGAGATCCGGAGGTTCCGGGAGGCGGCCGAGGCCTTCGAGAAGCTTAGGGCCTATGGTGACACGCCGGAGAAGAACAGGACTCTCGGAGCCCTTTATTATTCCTTAGGCGAGCGCGATAAAGCCAAGGAATACTGGAATAGGGCGGAGCGTCTGGAGAAGGAGAGAGAAGAGAAAAAACCGCCGCGCTTTTCCTAGGATCATCCGACGTTCTTGTTCTTGACTCGGGCTTTCAACAGGAGACTCCATTCCGAACTCTGAAGCGGATCGGTTCGGATTTATGTCCGGCCGTTCTTATGCCGCGACACGGTTCCGTCAACGCATCCGACCCGTCCGAGGGTCAGAAAATAACGCTTGACAAATAAGAATGCTTTTGAATATATGTATATATATGATCGATCATATATCTAAATACCTCGACAAAAACAGGGCTCTCAAGCTGGGGCAGACTGCCACCGACATCATCTATGAAAACCTCAGGGAATCCATTCTGAGAAGGAAACTCGTCCCTAATGAGAGGATCAAGATCCGGGACATCTCGAACTTTCTCGGGGTCAGTCAAACTCCGGTCCGCGAGGCGATCCAGAGGCTTGCCGCGGAGAAGTTCATCACGGCCACCGCTCACAGCGAGATTCGCGTCATCGACCTGAACATTGAGGAAAGCCAGAACCTCAGCGAGCTCATCGAAGTCCTGGACTGGAGCGGTATGAAGAAAATCTACAAAACGATTTCCGACACATTTATCTCCAAGCTTCGCCAGATGACGGACAAACTTGGGGAGCACTATGCCGGGGGGAAGACCAAGGCTTACATCGAACAAAACATCTCCATCCACAAGGCTGTTTGGCGGCTTTATGAAAACGAGGTCATCAGTCAGGTGCTGGTGCATTCCCTGGAACGCCTGCACATCGTTGAACGTCACTACATGTCCTATTTCCTGGACAAAAAATTCCTGGAAAGATCTTGGCGTGACCACAGCGATTATTTGGAGGCTGTGGCTGACCGGGATTGGGCTAACCTGGAGAGGATTATCTTGAGACATTGGCTCTATAAGAAATAGCCTGAGCTTAGGTCAAGGAGGTGATGAAAGGAGATTGAGGATCGTTGCGCCGGCCAAATCTCATGGCCGCAGGCACGGCGCTTTTTTCATTTACGGAATCCAAAAGAAAAAAAGGAGGAAGGTGAGAATTATGAAAAAAGGTTTTACTTTATGTATTGTTGCCTTGTTCACTCTTCTTGCCGTTTATGTCCCCATGATGGCACAGGGGCGTAACACCGGCGCCCTCGAGGGGAGAGTCCTCGATGATCAAGGCGAGCCTCTCCCCGGGGCGGAGGTCAAGGTGTCCTCTCCAGCCCTTATTGGCGGCTCCCAGAGTCGAATCATGAACGATGACGGGCATTACCGGTTTGTTCTTCTGCCTCCAGGGATATATGCTTTGGAGGCGACTTTGCCCGGCTTCGTCCCCGCCAAGGTCGAGAATATCAGGCTTTTTGTCGCCCAGACGCTGACCGTCAACCTCACGATGAAAGTCGGAACGCTGGAAACGGAAGTTAATGTCATTGCCAGCGCGCCGCTGGTCGATATCAAGTCGTCCCAGACCCTGTCGACGAACCTCGACCAAACGGTCATCGAAACCGTAGCCGCCACGAAAAACAAGCTCACCACAGGGTTGATCAACCTGGCCCCGGGCGCGTCGGATAACAGCGTCATGGGGGCGGCGGCCCGGAGCAGCAACAGCTGGCTGGTTGACGGGATGAACCTGACGTGGCTGGCCAATGGCGCGGACGGCAACTACCCCGACCTGACGACGATCCAGGAGGTCCAGGTTTCCGGAATCGGCGCCAATGCCGAGTTCGGCAACTTCACGGGGGCCGCCCTCAACCTTATCACGAAGAGCGGCGGCAACCTGTTCACCGGACTGGCCGAGATCTCCTACTCGCCCTTGGGCTGGACCGAGAAGAACTTCGCTTCCTCCACCCCGACGTTCTCACTGTTCGCTGCCCCTCCCAAGAAGCTGTATTTCGACGCTCACGTCGGCTTGGGAGGCTACATCATCAAGGACAAGCTCTGGTTCTTTCTCTCAGGGGGCCAGCAGCAGAATGACACGGAAATCGTGGGCTTCGAAAAGAGAACGTCCCTTCGGATGCCCTCGGCCTTCGTCAAGCTGACCTACCAGATGAACAGACAGAGCCGCTTCCAGCTCTTTTGGCAGTACGAGCGCTTCGAGGTCTACAACAGAGGCCTGAGCCCGACCCGGCCAAGTGAGGCATCTTATTACGACATCGGCCCCGATTCACCCATTAATCTGGGC
>CAZSMW010000491.1:0-1927 GCA_964607985.1 uncultured Eubacteriales bacterium | reverse complement strand
GTTGACGTTGTACTGGGAGCTTTTGACGTCCACTTCGGCGTCCTTGACCTTGAAGTAGACCTGGGCGTCGACCCGGGCGTTCAGGTTGTCGTTGGTGATAATCTCCTGGGGCTCGGCGTCCACCATGATCTCGGTGATGTTGACCAAGTACAACTTGTCGATGATGGGGATGATCCAATTGTAGCCCGCGTTGGCGAATCTTTGATATTTTCCGAGCCTTTCGATCAGCCCCCTGTGCGTGGGCCGGACGATCCGGATCCCGCTGAAGAAAATAAAAACAATGACCACGGCGATGATGAATCCGATCGATGACATCTTGGACCTCCTTTTGATCACGAAAATTGTACACCAAGTGCCCTCCGGACGGAAGCAACCTTTTCCCTAATAATTCCGTAATTAAGGTAAAGGCCGGCGAGCGTCGCGCTTTTGAATAGTTGAAGAAGAATAGATGAACATGAATCCGCAAGGAGACGATAGATGAGGAAAGCAACCGTTTGGACGTTCGTCCTTGTCCTGCCGGGTATCCTCGCCGCCCGCGATAAACAGGATAGAAAAGAGCCCGTCCCGCAGGAACAGAAGGTCTTGCGCGCCGTGAGGACAACAGAGCCCATGGAGATCGACGGCGTGCTGAAGGAAAATATCTGGAAGGGCCCGGCCGCGAGCGACTTCGTCATGGCCGATCCCGTCGACGGGGGGACCCCCACCGAGAAGACGGAAGTCTGGGTGGCCTACGACGACGCCAACCTGTACGTCGCGGCCTACCTCCATGATTCCGAGCCCAAGTCCATCCGCAGCCTCCTCGGCCGCCGGGACGACCCCGTCGACTCGGACTGGTTCGCCTTCTGCGTCGATCCGTATTACGACCGCCGCACGGGCTACATGTTCGAAGTCAACCCCGCCGGTTCCGTCCAGGACTCCACATTGGCGAACGACATCAACGAGGACGACACATGGGACGGCATCTGGGACTGGAAAGCCCAGGTCCACGGGGACGGATGGGTCGTGGAGATGCGGATCCCTTTCAACCAGCTCCGCTTTCCCAAGAAGGACGTGTATGTCTGGGGCGTAGACTTCCGACGGGTCATCAAGAGAAAAAACGAGAAGGACGGTCTTGTCTGGGTCCCCAAGGACCAGATCGCCTATGTTTCTCGCTTCGCCAGGCTGGAGGGCATCAAAGACATCAGGCCCGGGCGCTACGTTGAGATCATCCCCTATTCCGTCGGACAAGCCCAGTTCAAGCCGGCCGAAAGAGGCAATCCGTTTGAGAAGGGGCACAAATACCTGGGAAGTGCCGGCTTCGACCTCAAAGTCGGACTTAAAAGCAACCTGACCCTGGACGCCACGGTCAATCCGGATTTCGGCCAGGTCGAGGTCGATCCGGCGGTCATCAATCTTTCCGCGTATGAGTCTTATTATGAGGAAAAGCGGCCGTTCTTTATCGAAGGGGCAAGCCTTTTCAACGGCTTCGGCCGGGGCGGAATCTATATTAACGCCAATATCAACTGGCCGAACCCTTCTTTCTTCTACAGCCGGCGCATCGGCCGCTCGCCGCAGGGTTACGTGACAAGGGACGGGTCCGTCAGTTTCCCGGACCGTTCCACGATCCTCGGCGCCTTCAAGCTGACCGGGAAAGTGGGGAACGGCTGGAACGTCGGGTTCGTCAACGCCCTGACGTCCCGCGAATACGCGGAAGTGGATTCGTTCGGGTCTCGTTATATAGAGGAAATCGAGCCGTTCTCCTATTACGGCGCGTTCCGGGCCCAGAAGGACATCCATGAGGGCCAGAGCGGCTACGGCGTTATCGCCACGGGCGTCCTCCGGGACGTCCGCGATCCTGGCCTCGAAGGGATCCTCAACAAGAACGCCTTGAGCGTCGCGTTCGACGGCTGGGCCTTCCTGGACAAGAAGAGGCTCTGGGTCCTCGGCG
>CAZSMW010000490.1:0-5284 GCA_964607985.1 uncultured Eubacteriales bacterium | reverse complement strand
AAGCCCCGGAGCAGGGGGAGGGCGTCATGATAGGAGATCGGGAGAACCGGTATTTTCGTCAGGACCTTGATCTCTTCGAGGGGGAGACGCTTGGCCTCCGGCGTTGCCCCGACGAAGGGCGTCGAGGGATCGCCGGGAATGACGGGCATATCCACAACCGATCCTCTTTGGACGCCGAATTCGTTCCTCCATGCGCCTTGGGGATAGACATCTCCAACGTAATAGCCGTCTTCTTTCGGATCGGAATAGATGAGACAGCCGATGGCCCCGTGTTCCGCAGCCACCTTCGGTTTGATCCCCCTCCATCCGCCGCCGTACCGGGCGATGACGATCTTGCCCCGGACGTCGATTCCCAGCCGGTCGAGCTCATCGTAGTCGGCGGGGATTCCGTAATTCACATAGACGAGGTCTCCGGTCACGTCTCCGTCAATGGAGTAGACGTTGTACGGAGGCAGCTGCTCCTCAACCTGGCCCGAGGCTTTATCCTCTTTCAGGGGAGCCTCTTTCAGGACCGCGGTGTATTGGACGGGCGAGATCATCTCCAGAAGACGCGTCTTGGGCGTCGGATACAGGACGCTGAATTCCTCGATGCGGGCCTCAAATCCCCAGGCTTTGTATTGGGCCAGGATGAACTCGGCGTTTTCCTTGCCATAAGGGGAACCGACATGATGCGGATGCGCGCTGAGCCGCTCCAATCGGGCGCGGATATCGGCCGCGGAAAGGTAGGAATCGAACCGCTTTTCCAAGGATCGATCCGGCGAAGGAGCTTGAGCGGGCGCGAGGCCGCTCAGGAGGTAGGGCATCAGAGCCGCCAGAAGCGCCAGTCTTGAAAGATGTTTCATGGGATACGCTCTCTTTATAGCCAAAGTTATTTTTTACAGAGGAAACCTTATTTTTTCAAAAATATAGTGGACCCCTGCTGGGAAGTCAACATTTTTTGGCGCGCAGGGAGAAGTCCCTATCGACGCATCGTTGCCGAACCTGATAACTCCATAGGTATTTCGTTTTCTGCTGAGCCGATTGGAGACGCGTTTTCGCATCGATTATCCCATCTCGCCACCGTACGGAAGCATAAATCAGGGCTGAGAACGTGTCAATGACGCCTGGAGAGCACGGACGGACAACTTGAAAGCCGTCAGCGCTGCCCGATGAGCCGGAAATCACCCGGACCTCCCCTTCGGCATAAGAGAGCTATGAGAAATATTCGGCCGGGGGATCCGCGGCCATCAAGAGCTCCTGCAAGGCAACCTGAGGCGGCGAGGGCCTCTCCGCAACAAAGGTGAGCTTGAGGTGACCAATGATACGATCGACCACGGAGAAATCCGTGAGGAACGCGATAACCTTCATTCGACCGCACTCATGCAAACCATGAGTACTGCAAAGCTGCCGCATTTGGGACAGAGCATGGGGTCGACTTCATAGACCTTTCGGATCATGGCAGCGCTTCGCAGTCCTATATGAGGCTTCCGAATTAGGGCCGCCCAACCTTTGGAAGGAAGGCGCCGGAGCTCCTCCTCAACAATCCGGAGCACCGACGGACTCAAGCTCGCTTTCTTGACCTTTCCCCGGTGGGCGTTGGCGTACAGCCCATAGTAACGGACCATGACCTGGCCCTTGTCGGGAATATGCGAGGTCACCCGGGCGATAAACTCCGGATAATCCATCACCTCCGTCTCCTGCCCCGCGCCGTCACGGCCCCAGCGATAACCGACCTTGCCCTCGGGTTCCAGAAACGTCAGCCGCTCCAGGGCGAGCACCGTCCGGAGCATGTACTTCCCCACCTGCCCGGCCTCCGGCTTCGTCTTGGCCCGGACCAAGCTGAGGCGATGACCGCGGCCCGAAAGGGCGAATCAGGTCGAGAAAACGTCAACAGCCGTTGCCGCTCATCGGAGGCAATGGGAAACGCAAGGGTACGGACACGTCCCGCGTTTTCAACGAAGGATGATGTTTCTCCCGTCGAACGGCACGATCTTCATCGGGATGTCATAGACCTGTTCCAGAAGGTCCGCGTTCAGTACCTCGGCGGGCTTCCCGGAGGCCACGACCTTCCCCATCTTCATAAAGATCATGGCGTCCGAGGTTTTGACTGCCATCTCCAGATTGTGCAGGGTGACGATGACGGTCTTACCCTTGTCTGCAGCCAGCTTCCGGCAGAGATTCATGACCTCGACCTCGTGCTTGGGGTCAAGGAACGTCGTCGGCTCGTCCAGGAGGAGGACCTCGGCGCTTTGGGCCAGGGTCCGGGCAATGAGGACGAGCCGGCGCTCGCCGCTGCTCAATTGCGAGAAATCGCGTTTTTCGAACCCATCCAGGCCGACGAAGTGGAGCGCCTCCCCGGCGGCCCTGAGGTCCTCCCGCGAAGGGACGGAAAAAGGCGAGATGAATGCCGCCCTCCCCATCAGGACGAAGTCCAGGACGCCGTAATTCAGGGTCAGGGTCATTTCCTGAGGCACGTAGCTTACAAGCTTGGCTCTCTCCTGGGCCTTTAATGAAGAGAGGTCCCGGCCGCCCAGAAAGAGCGACTGCTTTGGAACCGGGACCACACCCGCCAGACACTTGAGGAAGGTCGATTTTCCCGCTCCGTTTCTTCCCACGATGCTCGTCACTTGGCCGCTTTCAAATCGGAGATGCTCAACGGAAAGGCGAAAATCTTTATAACCGAAGGAAAGCCCGCGAACCTCGATGCTCATAGCCAGACCTTCCTGGACCGCCTGAGCAGGATGATGAAGAACGGGATGCCGATGATGCTCGTCAGGATGCCGATGGGGATCTCGAACGTGGCCGCGACGCGGGTGATGTCGTCGGCGATGATCAAAACGGAAGCCCCCAGGGCGGCCGACAACGGAATGACCTTCCTGTTGTCCGCGCCGACCATCATCCGGACGAGATGGGGTACGATAAGCCCGATCCAACCTATGACCCCGGCTACAGCCGTGGCCGCGGCTGTGATCGTGGAGGTCAGGAGGATGACCAGGAGCTTCTCCCGGCGGACATTGACCCCCATGGACTTCGCCTCCTCCTCGCTCAGGGAAAGCACATTGAGCCTCCATCTCATCAAGATGAGAGCGACAACGCCTCCGGCCATAATGGGCAGGGAGATCGACAGATCCTTCCATGTCGCCAATGATAGACTCCCTAACAGCCAGAAGAAAAGAGCCTGAAGAGCGTATGGGTTGGCGAAGAATTCGACCAGGGACAAAAGGGCCTGAAAGAAGGCCGAGATGATGACCCCGGTCAAAAGGAGAGAGACGGTGTGGGACTCGGTTCGTCCCGAGATCATGAGAACAGCGAAGACCGCGCCAAGGGCGAAGACGAAAGCTGCGATCTGAGTAGGAAAATTCTTTCCCAGGAAGACGAGGGAAAGGGCTGCCCCGAAGGCCGCCCCGAAAGATATGCCGAGAATATATTCGTTGACCAGGGGGTTCTTGAAGAGCGCCTGGAGAGAGGCGCCGGAGACCGAAAGAGCTGCTCCGGCCATGAGGGCGAGGAGGAGCCGCGGCAGGCGGATGCGGAAAAGGATGTCCCTGTAAGCGGTGGGAACCTCGGAACCGGAGGTCGGCGAAATCGCCTGGATGATGGTGCGCCCCAGGTCCTTCGGCGGAATGTGAAAACGACCGATGCTCAAGGATGCCAGGGTCAGGAGGAAGGGCAGAAGGAAGAGGAGGACCGTAAGGATCTTCGCTTTCTTATTCTGCATCCCATTCCCCGCACTCGAGGACCCGGCATAACGATGAGAATCCGCCCTCGATGCCGTAATATTTCTTGAAGATCTCGTTCCCTTCCGTTTCGAGGCCGACAGGATCCGAAATCTCCGGATGGAACAATCGGGCCAGGTAGAGCGTCTCAACAAGGACCTCGGCCGGGTCCCACCAATACCAATACCCAAAAGTATAGAAAACCTTCTTGTTCCTAACCGCAGGCAGCGAGCCGAACCGTTTGTCCAGGAGAACGCCCTCAACGGTCACCGGTCTTTCGCGGGGCGGATAGTTGCCCTGAACGAGGAAGACATCCGGCTGCCAGGTCACGATCTGCTCGAGCTGGACGACGGTGGCGATGGTTCCCAGGTATGCGGGCAGGATGCCCGCCGCGCAATTGATCCCGCCGGCGATGTCCACGGGCTCGTAAATAACCGGGGTCCGCGTCAGTGAGCCCCAGAAGGACATATAGACCCGCGGTTTCTTGCCCGCGGAGATCGAAGAGACCGATTTCCGCACGGCCTCGATCCTCGACAGGAAATCGCCGACCAGCTCGGCGGCCCGCTCCTCGCGCCCGAGCGCGCGTCCTAACAGCTTGATCTCATCCAGGAGCCTGGAAAAACTTCCCATGGAGGCAAGAGCGACGACCGGCCTTCGCACTTTGCTCTGAAGGGAATCGACCATCTGGAGCTCGGTGGGCGAGACAAAAACGATGTCCGGTTCGAGCTTCATCACCATTTCGAAGTTCACGTCTTCCGGGGTGTTGGAAACCGCCGGGAGCTTTCGGCCCCCCGGGAAGATGATCGGAAAGAGATGGTCATGCTTGAGAATGAAATAGTCCACGCCGACGAGCCTCTCCCCCGCCCCGAGGGCGATCACGATCCGGGTGATCTCGGGCTGGAGGGAAAGGACCTTATCCGCCCGCGCCGGAATGACAACCTTCCGGCCGAGGCTGTCCGTGATCATGCGCGTCCCCGGAAGGGAGGACTGGGAAAACATATTGGAAACGCCCATAATGACGACAATGAACGGAAGGAGGAAGCCGCGAGCCCCTTTCTTCGGAAGCATTTGTTTATTATATCTGTTTTCCCGGAAACGGGAAATACGCCGGGCGCTGCCCAAAATTGCGGATAGGATTCTTTCTTCTCAAGCGATGACGTCGACTTCCGGTGACACCCGGAATTCCGACTCACGTCCCATCGGCAATTTAAGGACGCCGGAAGCATTTCTTTTCGTGTAATTAGAACATTGTCGCAGAGGCGATGCCCGGGGGGGGGTCACGGAATAGCGTTGGGGATCCGGTTTACGTTTTCAAGCTCAAGGAACTTTCCGAGAAAATGATCTTTCCGAAGAATTCAGGCCTGTGGAAGTCAGGCTTTTTGGTCCGGGGCGGAGACCAGGCCCCGTAATGGGGGAATTCCGTCTCGTCGCCGCACTTGTAGAAGTTGGCCCTCCCCTCGAGTCCCGGCCTTATCGTTTCCCCATAATAGTTCTTGAACAGCATCAAGGGGATCCTGTACCGGACCGTCCAGAAGTCGGCCCCGTGAGGTCCATCGATCAGCCCGTGGATCGAAGCGACGATCCTGAAC
>CAZSMW010000489.1:0-1500 GCA_964607985.1 uncultured Eubacteriales bacterium | reverse complement strand
AGGTCCTTGACGCCCACGAGGACCGTGAGCTTGCCGGGGGCGTAAACGAGGCAGCCTTGAGAGTCCAGGACGAGCTTTTTTCCCTTGACGGCGTTTCCGGCTTCATCGGGCGGCCAGACTTCGTAGAGCGAGGACCAGGCGCCCACGTCAGACCAACCGAAGTCCCCGGTGCACACCAGAACCCCCTTCGCTTTCTCCATGAGGGCATAATCGATGGAGAGGGCCGGGATCTCCTCAAAGACCGAGCGGAGCCCCTTCCGGTTCTTTTTCTCAAGGGCATCGAGCATCCGTTCCCAGAAGGGAAAGAACTTCGGAGCGTATCTCCGGAGTTTCCGGGCGAAGACGTCCGCCCTCCAAAGGAACATGCCCGAGTTCCAATAGTAGTTCCCGTCGGCCAGGAAGCACTCAGCCTCGGCCCGGCCGGGTTTCTCCTTGAATTCCAAGACTGGGAAGAAGGGCTCTCCGCCGATCCGTTTTCCCTTCTCCCTGGAAAAATGGATATATCCGTAGCCCGTGGATGGGAACGCGGGCGGGATGCCGAAGGTGACGATCCGGTCCCCCGAATAGGCCGCCTTGGCCCCGGATTGGAGCTTGCTCAAGAACCTGTCCGGGTCGCGGATGAGGTGGTCGGCCGCGAGGGCGGCGATGACGGTCTCCGGGTCCTGGAGATAGGCGTGGGCTGTCGCCAGCATCAGGGAGGGCGCGGTGTTCCTGGCCAGGGGCTCGACAAGGAAGTTCCGTTTCGGAAGGTCCGGCAGGAGGTCCCGCAAGGCGGCGGTCTGGTCGCCGTCGGCGATCGTAAAGATATCCTTGGGGGGGATAAGCGGCAAGAGCCTCGCCACCGTCTCTTCGATCATGGACCTCGAGCTTACGATGTCCAGGAACTGTTTCGGCCTTGTCTTGCGGCTGAGGGGCCAGAACCGCGTGCCGCTGCCTCCCGCCATGATGATCGCCCGGATGTTCATGCCGTCCTCTCTCCTTTCGGGAAATCCCGGCTCAGGGATTGCCCAGGCGCTTGATGACCTTTTCCAGAACGCCGCGCACTTCCTTCTGGATGGCCTCCAGATCGGCTTCGGTCTCTCCTTCGAAACGAAGGACAAGGAGCGCCTGGGTATTGGACGGCCGAACCAGGCCCCAACCTTTCGGAAAGAGGGCCCGCACGCCGTCGATGTCGATTACGGGATATTTTTTAGCCAGCTCGGTCCGGACCTCGTCAACGATCCTGAACTTCACCTCGTCCGAGGCATAGACCCGGATCTCGGGCGTCGTGAAGGTCTTCGGAAGGTCCGAGAGCATCTCTGCGAGTTTCATCTCCGACCTGGAGAGAATCTCGATAAGGCGGGCTGAGGAATAGATGGCGTCGTCGAAGCCGAACCAGCGGTCAGCGAAAAAGATGTGGCCGCTCATCTCGCCGGCGAGGGGAGCCTTCTCCTCCTTGATCTTTTGTTTGATCAACGAGTGGCCCGTCCGCCACATGATCGGCCGGCCGCCGAGCTTTTC
>CAZSMW010000488.1:0-5897 GCA_964607985.1 uncultured Eubacteriales bacterium | reverse complement strand
GCCGACGATACCCCGGATGTCGTATTCCCTGAAGATCTTGGGATTGATGTTCACGGTCCCCTCCCCTGCTGAGATTGACCTATATGGCCGGGCCTTTGATCTCTTGCACCCTTGCCGAGACATCCTCCCATTTGCCTTGGGCCTTGAGGATGAACTCGAGAAATTCGCGCACTGCGCCCCGGCCGCCTGGTATCCGGCAGATGTAGTGGCAGTACTCTTTGACATCCGGATGGGCGTCGGCCACAGCCGCGGCCAGGCCGACGGACTTCATGACCGCCAGGTCGCCCAAGTCGTCTCCGATGTAGGCGACCGCCTCAGGATCCAGTCCCCGTTTCTCCAGGATCGAGGCCAGGACTCGGGGCTTGTCCAGAACCCCTTGGTGGAGTTCCGTGATGCGAAGCCTTTCCGCCCTCTTCTCCAGGCCCTTCGACGTCTTGCCCGTGATGATCCCGAGGTCCAAGCCGGCTAGCCGGGCCAGGAGGATCCCCAGGCCGTCGTGGACATGATAGGTTTTGAGCTCTTCGCCGTCCGGCGTCACGATGAGCGACCCGTCGGTCAGAGTGCCGTCCACGTCCATGAGAACGAGTTTGATCCTCCGGGCGCGCTCTTCAGCGGTCATCAAAACATCTCCGTCCGCCACAGGTCATGGAGGTGGATGATGCCGTCCACCCGGCCCTCCTTGTTCCGGATCACGAGCGAGGTGATCTTCTTTTCCTCCATGATGTTGAGGGCCTTTGTGGCCAGGTCTCCCTTGTCGATCGTAATCGGGTCCGGAGTCATGCAGTCGCCGGCGGTCTTCCTGAACAGATTTCCCCTGAACCTGTCGAGCATGCGCCTCAGGTCGCCGTCCGTGATGACTCCGGCTAAGAGGCCCATCTCGTCGAGGACGCAGGTCATCCCGATCTTTTTCTCGCTCATCTCCTGGATCGCGTCCTTTATCGGCGTCGTCACCCGGACGAACGGGATCTTCGAACCGCGGCGCATCAGACTCTCGACCTTGAGGAGCTTCCGGCCCGCCTGGCCCTTGGGATGGACGACGGCAAAGTCTTTTTCGCTGAACCCTTTCTTCTTCATCGCCGCGATGGCCAGAGCGTCCCCCAATGCGAGGGCAGCGGTGGACGAGGCCGTTGGGATGATGTTGCCGGGACCGGCTTCCTTTTCGACGCGGGCGTCGAGGACGATATCGCTGTACTTGGCGATCCGGGAGTTCCTGTCTCCGGTGATGGCAATGAGCTTGACGCCGATCCTCTTGAAGAAATCGAGGAGACCGACGACCTCCCGCGTCTCACCGCTGTAGGAAATGGCGATAACGACGTCCTCCTTGAGGATCATTCCCAGGTCGCCATGTCCCGCTTCGGCAGGATGGATGAAGATGGCCGGCGTGCCGCAGCTGGCGAGGGTCGCCGCGAGCTTGCGGCCGACAAGACCGGACTTGCCCATCCCGATGACGATGACGCGCGCCTTGGCCCGGCAGAGGAGGTTGACGGCCTGGACGAACTCCTCCCCCAGATTCCGGCTGAGGGAGGCGACGGCCCCGCTTTCCGTGGCCAGGACATCTCTTCCCGTCTCGATGATCTCTTTTTTAGTCATGATCGCTCCGAGCGCTCACTCCCGGGCCGGGCCGACGGCTTCCCGGATACGGCCAAGGCCGGCCAGGAGTTCTCGCAATATATTTATATTCAATGAGTTATGCTTATCCGAGAGGGCCGCGCCGGGGTTGTCATGGACCTCGAGGAAAACCCCATCGGCGCCGACCGCCATCCCGGCCCGGGCAATGTGGGGGATGAATTCCGCTTCCCCTCCCGAGCTCAGGCCTTCGCCGCCGGGGCGCTGGACGCTGTGCGAGGCGTCGATCATGACCGGATACCCCCAGCTCTTCATGATCGGGATGGAGCGGACATCGAAAATAAGGTTGTTATAACCGAAGACCGTTCCCCTTTCGGTCAGCATCACTTTATCGTTTCCCGTGCTGAGGACCTTGTCCAGGACGTTCCTCATTTCTTGGGGAGAAAGGAACTGGCCTTTCTTGATATTGACGGGCTTCATCGTCCTGGCGACTTCGAGAAGAAGGTCCGTCTGCCTGCAGAGCAGGGCGGGGATCTGGATCACGTCCAGAACCTCTGCGGCCTTTTCCACCTGGCAGGTCTCGTGGACGTCGGACAGGACCGGAACACCCGCTTCTTCCTTTACGGTCCTCAAGACCGCCAGGCCCTTCTCGATTCCGGGTCCCCTAAAGGACGCGCCCGAAGAGCGGTTCGCCTTGTCGAACGACGCCTTAAAGATGAAAGGCACTCCGAGGTCCGCGCAGGTTCTTCCGATCTCCCTGGCCAGCCGGAGCGAGCGCTCCTCGCTCTCGATGACGCAGGGTCCGGCAACGAGAAAGAACGACCCTTTCCCGCCGACCTTAACTCTTGGCGCGATCTCGATTTCTTTTGAGACGATAGGCATAGCTCGCTCCGATAAAAGCTTTGAACAAAGGGTGCGGTTCCACGGGCTTGGATTTAAACTCGGGGTGGAACTGGCAGCCTAGGAACCAGGGATGGTCCCGGAGCTCGATAATCTCGACGAGCCCATATTCGGGATTCTTCCCGGAAAAGATAAGCCCGGCCTGGGCCAGGGACGCTTCGTATTTCGGGTTGAATTCATAACGGTGGCGGTGCCGTTCATAGATGGAAAGGCCGTGGTAAGCCTTATAAGCAAGCGTATTCTTCTTCAAACGGCAGGAATACTGCCCGAGCCTCATGGTGCCGCCCAGATCGCCGTCCTTCATAAGCTCACGCCACATGGTGATGACCTTATGCGCCGTCTTCGGGTCGAATTCAGAACTGTTCGCCCCGGCCAGCCCGGCCACGTTGCGGGCGAACTCGATAGAGGCGCACTGCATGCCCAGGCAGATGCCGAAGAACGGGACCTTTTTCTCCCGGGCGAAGGTAACGGCCCGGATCTTGCCTTCAATACCCCGGACCCCAAAACCGCCCGGAACAAGAATGCCGTCCTTTTCTCCCAGGGTCTCCTCGATCTCCCCCTCTTCCAAGTTTTCAGCCTCGATCCAATCGATATTGACCTTGAGTCTATGGGAAAATCCTCCATGATCCAGGGCTTGGTTCAGGCTTATGTAGGAGTCGTGGAGGCCGGCATATTTCCCGACCATGGCGATGTTGACCTCGTCGCGGGGGTTCTTGACCTTGTCCAGGAGCGTTTCCCAAGACGCCAGGTTTCGTTTCCTCCGGGGGAGCCGCAGCAGCTTCAGGACGATCGCGTCCAGCCCCTCCTTGGCGAAATTGATGGGAATTTCGTAGATGCTTTCGGCATCCTTTGCCGAAATGACCGCTTCAATGGGAACGTTGGTGAACAGGCTGATCTTGGATTTAAAGTCGGGCGGGATGGTCCGGTCGGCGCGGCAGAGCAGGATATCCGGCTGGATCCCGATGGCCCGAAGCTCCTTAACGCTATGCTGAGTCGGCTTGGTCTTGAGCTCCCCCGACGTGCCTATAAAGGGGACAAGCGTCAGATGGACGAACAGCGTGTTCTCCGGACCGAAGGTCAGGCGCATCTGACGGACGGCTTCGAGGAAGGGCAGGCTTTCGATGTCGCCGACGGTGCCTCCGATCTCGACGATGACGATGTCGTTCTTGCCCGAAACGGCGCCGAACGCGTTTTTGATCTCGTCGGTTACGTGAGGGATGACCTGGACGGTCTTGCCCAGGTATTCGCCCTTGCGCTCCTTCCGGATGATGGACTCGTAAATGCGGCCGGCCGTCCAGTTGTGCGCCCGGGTCGTCCGCGTCGACGTAAATCGTTCATAATGGCCAAGATCCATATCGGTCTCGGCCCCGTCGTCCGTCACGTAGACCTCGCCGTGCTGGAACGGGCTCATCGTGCCGGGATCTACATTGAGGTAGGGATCGAACTTCTGAATCGTGATCTTGTAACCGTGGCTTTCGAGGAGCATGCCCATGGAAGCAGCCGCGATGCCCTTGCCTAATCCCGATATGACGCCGCCCGTCACGAAGATATACTTAGTCATGCCCTTTCCCTCTGAGATACTTTTCAACCTCGATTATATCCCGGGGCGAATCCACGCTCAAGGTGGAACATGGGATTTCGATCATTTTGATCCGGTAACCGTTCTCGAGCGCCCGCAGCTGCTCCAAGCTTTCCGATTTTTCAAGCCCCGACGGAGGAAGGCCGCAGAACCGGAAAAGGAACTCGGCCTTATATCCATAGATGCCGACATGCTGGAAAAATCCTTCCAGCGGCTGGTAGGGGATAGGCGCCCGGGAGAAATATAGCGCGAACCCGTCCTTATCCACGACCACTTTGACCCGGTTCTTATCATTGAAAACGGCCGGGTCCTTGGCCCTGGTCATAAGGGATGCCATCAGAACAGATCCATCCTGAAGGGCCTCGACCAAAGCATCAATCATGGCGGGATCGACGACCGGCTCGTCGCCCTGGATATTGACGACGAGAGAGGCCCCAAGCTCCCGGGCTACCTCGGCGACCCTTTCCGTCCCCGAACTGTGGTCAGGAGAGGTCATTCTGGCGGGGATTCCGAGTCCGGCACACACTGTCATGATCCGGTCATCATCCGTGGCTACGATCACTCGCTCCAAGAATTTAGCCCTTTTCGATCTCTCGTAAACCATTTGAATCATTGGCTTTCCGAGGATGAGGGCCAGGGGCTTGCCCGGAAAGCGGGTCGAGCCGTATCTGGCCGGAATGATCCCTGTCGCTAGCTTCAAGGTCAGTTTTCCGTCTTTGCCGCTTGCCCGGGTTGGAGTAGGGCGGCTTTTTCTGTTGTCTGGCAGTTGGCATCAAGATAGGCCCCCTCCTCCACAATCAGCCGCGGAGTCTGGATGGTCCCGAAAACCCTCCCTTTGTTATGGATCTCCACTCTATCGGAGGCCTGGATATTGCCCTTGAGCTCGCCGTTAATGATGATCTGGCCGACCTTGACATCGGCCTCGACCTTGCCTCTCTCCCCGATGATGAGCAAAGAGTCCGAAGTGACAGTCCCCTTGAAATAGCCCTCGATCCGAAATGAGCCCTTGAAGGTCAAGTCGCCTTTCAGCTCCGTTCCCTGATCGATCAGTCCGGCAATTTTCGAATCGATGGTCTCTCTTTCTTTATCTTTCATCATGATGCTCCTTTAATCCTTGCAAAGATACGGTTGAGGTCATCCAGAGAGAAATAAAAGATCTTGAGGGCGCCTTTGTTCCTGTTGCCGGAGATCAGGACCTTCGTCCCCAACATCTTTAAAAGTTCCTCTTGGAGTGCGTGGAGATCCGGGTCCTCCAGGCTCCTTTGCGCCCGGGGAGGTCTTTCTTTCATCCGGTTCACGAGTTTTTCGGTATTGCGGACCGAAAGGCCTTTGTCGATGATCTGTCGAAAGGCGGCGAGCTGGATCTCCGGTTCTTCCAGCGCCAGGAGCGCCCTGGCGTGACCCATGGAGATATCTTCTTCGATGAGGCCCGTTCGGATCTCCTGAGGGAGTTTCAGCAGCCTCAAGTAATTGGTGACGGACGTCCGGTCCTTCCCCACCTTATCAGCAATATCCTGTTGGGAGTAGTTCAATTCGCCGGACATCCGCTGGTAAGCTAAGGCTATCTCCATGGGATTGAGGTCCTTCCGGTGGATGTTCTCTATAATCGAGATCTCGAGCTGTTTCTCCAGGGGCAGGTTACGGATCATGACAGGGATCTTTTTCAAACCCGCTTTCTGAGCAGCCCGCCACCGCCGCTCCCCGACGATGATCTTGTAGTGGCCGTCGTCCGGAACGACAAGAACGGGTTGGACGATCCCGGACTCCCTGATGGACTGGGCCAGCTCGTCAATGGCCTGCTCATCGAACTTCATCCTGGGTTGGAGAGGATTCGGCTTGAGTTGCTCAACGT
>CAZSMW010000487.1:0-5747 GCA_964607985.1 uncultured Eubacteriales bacterium | reverse complement strand
GGAACACGTTCCAGAGCAGCCCCAGGTTAACGACCCTTTGCCCTTTTCTTGCGCGCTGGCCGGAGTCAGGCGTATCGGGGGGCAAAAGATTTTTCACGATGGCATCCCTTATGTTTAGGATTTTCCTTTTTCCGCGGCGTTGTGAATGGCCGCTCCGTGCGATGAATACCTCTTCTGATCATGATGGAAGACTACTGCCGACCGGGCGGCGATGTCAATGAATCCTCGGGGCGGCCATCAACTATTCCTGGAAGGATGCGTTGGACCGCCGAGGAGAGCGGTGAATATTTCTAAGCTTTCGAAATCACCGAGAGCGGAAGTCTATTGCTTTTTGGTCGGTGCAGCGGGGTTTCTTATCCCGATTGGATCATTGGGGCGATCTTTTCGCGGCGGTTGACAGGGCCAACAGGCCGGAGATACAGTATCGGCATGGTAGCAGGGGGGATTCAGCGCCAAGGGCGCGAATTCGTCTCAACTCAAAAACGGAAATTCCTATAGTTGAAAAACGTATCTTTTTATGCTATTTTATTGGGCTATTCCAGGATTGAGTTCCAAGGAGGTCATCCATGAGCAAGAATGGAAAATATTTTTTTACTTCAGAATCGGTGACTGAGGGTCACCCGGACAAGATTTGCGACCAGATCTCGGATTCCGTTCTGGACGATCTTCTTCGTCAGGACCCCAAGAGCCGCGTCGCCTGCGAAACGTTGACCACGACCGGGCTCGTCCTCATCGCCGGCGAGATCACGACCTTGGGCTACTGCGATTTTCAGAAGCTCGTCAGGAACACGGTCCGCGACATCGGCTATACGAAAGCGGAATACGGTTTTGACTATAAAACCTGCTGCGTCATCTCCTCGATCCACGAGCAGTCCCCGGACATCGCCCAGGGCGTTGATGAGACCGAAGGACACGAGCAGGGCGCGGGAGACCAGGGCCTGATGTTCGGGTATGCCTGCCGGGAGACGCCGGAGCTCATGCCCATGCCGATCATGCTGGCCCACAAGATCGTCCGCCGCCTAAGTGAGGTCCGGAAGGACAAGACCCTGCCTTACATCCGGCCGGACGGCAAGTCCCAAGTCACCATCCAATACGAGGGCGGAATCCCCAAGCGCGTCGAGGCCGTGGTCGTCGCCGCCCAGCACAATGAAAAGGTCAAGATGGAGGATCTTCGGGAAGACATCAAGCGCGAGGTCATCAAGAAGGTCATTCCCTCCCACCTCATCGATAAGGACACATGGAAGAAGGTCTTCATCAACGGCACGGGCCGGTTCGAGATCGGCGGCCCGCTCGGCGACACCGGGATCACCGGCCGAAAGATCATCGTGGATACTTACGGCGGCGTGGGAAGTCATGGCGGCGGCTCTTTTTCGGGGAAGGACCCCTCCAAGGTCGACCGCTCGGGTTCCTATATGGCTCGCTATGTCGCCAAAAACCTCGTGGCCGCGGGCCTCGCCGATAGGCTCGAAATCCAGCTGGCCTATGCCATCGGCGTCCCGGAGCCCGTTTCCGTCATGGTGGATTCGTTCGGGACGGCCAAAGTCTCCGAAGACAAGATCAAGGATCTCATCCGGGCCCACTTCAAGCTGACGCCCAAGGGCATGATCAGCTACCTCAACCTGTTGCGGCCCATTTATAGGAAGATCGCCGCCTATGGCCACTTCGGCCGGACCGAGGAGGAGTTCACCTGGGAATGGACCGATAAGGCCTCGGCTCTCAAGAAAGACGCCGGCCTGTAATCGTCCCAAAATTGCCGACAGGATATGTGTCGGAATTCCGGGACATGAACCAATTCTCTGGAATTGGTATCGTGTCCCTGGAATTCCGCTATCGGCAATTTTGGGAGACTTCAAGGATAAAGGGATGAAACATGGATTTTGACGTAAAAGACCTGAAATTGTCACGACAAGGGAAACTCAAGATGGAGTGGGCAGCGCGGTCGATGCCGGTCCTCGAAAGGATCAAGATCCGCTTCGCCAAGGAGAAGCCCCTCAAGGGATTGAAGATCTCGGCCTGCCTCCACGTGACGAGCGAGACCGGAAACCTGATGCAGGCCCTGAAGCTCGGCGGGGCCGAAGTCAGGCTCACGGCCTCCAATCCCCTCAGCACGCAGGACGAGGTGGCCGCCGCCCTCGTGAAGTTCGACCGGATCTCCGTCTTCGCCATCAAGGGGGAGGACAACAAGACCTACTACCGCCACCTCAACCAATCCCTCGACCACGCCCCGCAGATCACCATGGACGATGGTGCGGACCTGGTGTCGACGATCCACTCCAGCCGCCGGGACCTCCTGCCGGGCATCCTCGGGGGGACCGAAGAAACCACGACGGGGGTCATCCGCCTTCGGAGCATGGCCAGGGAAAAGGTCCTGGATTATCCCATCATCGCCGTGAACGATGCCGATACCAAGCATCTTTTCGACAACAGATACGGAACGGGCCAAAGCACGCTGGACGGCATCCTGCGGGCGACGAACGTCCTCTTGGCCGGGCTGAACTTCGTTATAGTCGGCTACGGCTGGTGCGGCAAGGGACTGGCCATGCGTGCCAAGGGCGCAGGGTCCCATGTGGTCGTCTGCGAGGTGGACCCCGTCAAGGCCCTTGAAGCTGAGATGGACGGCTTTTCGGTCATGCCCATGGCCGAGGCCGCCCGGATCGGGGACGTCTTCGTGACCGTGACCGGGAACAAGGGAGTCATAAGGCGGGAGCACTTCCTTAAGATGAAGGATGGGGCCATCGTGGCCAATTCCGGCCACTTCAACGTCGAAATCGACATCCCGGCCCTCGAAAAGCTGGCCCATGGCAAAAGGCGGATCCGGCCGTTCATAGACGAATACACGCTCAAAGGAGGCAGGAAGATCAATCTCCTGGGGGAGGGACGGCTGGTCAACCTGGCCGCCGCTGAAGGCCATCCGGCCATGGTCATGGACATGAGCTTCGCCAACCAGGCCCTCAGCGCTCGATACCTCACCAGGCATGGACGATCGCTGGAGAAGAAGGTCTATCCCGTACCCGGAGCCATCGACCGGGAGATCGCGGCCCTGAAACTCGCCTCGATGGGGGTCTCCATCGATAAGCTGACGCCTGCCCAGAAAAAATACCTCGCGGACTGGGAAGAAGGGACCTGATCTTCTGACTTCCCCTTGATGATGTCCAGATATTCCTTGATTTTGTCCTTCGTTTCCTGGTCCTTGATGAGCGGTGAGATCCTTTCCAGCACCTCCCGGGCCTTTTCGAACTCGCTGTTCTTGAAATAAGCTGCTCCAAGATTGAAGCCGAAGCTGGCTTCGTTCGGAACCTGCCTGACCGCTTCCTCGTAGGAGTCTATGGCGCCACCGATGTCGCCCTTCCGTTCCAGAATCCGACCCTTCAGGTCGTGGGCCATCGCCAGACGCTTCTTGATCTGGATAGCCCTCTGGACGTTTTCGTAGGCTTCGTCGATCCTGTCCATCGAGTAATAGAGGTTGGCCAAGTTGTAGTAGGGGAGTTCCCGTGAAGCATAATTTTCATCTTCGATGGCTTTCTTGAACTGCTCCTCGGCTTTATCGACGAACCTCAATTCCTGGTAGATCGTCCCAAGATTATTGCGGGCTTCCGTGAACTGAGGGTTGACCTCGAGACTTTTTAGGAAGGCCTCCGTTGCCTCCTGAAAGTTCCCCTTCATCGATTGGGCCAAGCCGAGGGCGTTCCAAGCCAGAAAGTACCGGGGATTCAGAGAGAGGCTTTTGTTGATATACTTGATGGCCTCGTCCACGCTACTGCCGTTGAGGTAAAAAAGCCCCACGTTGTACTGATACTGGGGGTCCTTTTCGCGGGATCTGGCCAGCTTGCTTTGGCTTGACGCGCAGAACGTCAGGCCGAGGCAGGCGAAAACGATGAGCGCGGACTTCATCTTCATGCGTCTCTCCTTTCTAAGGCTCATCCTCGTCCGGGCCTATTCATTCTTGAGCGCCCTTGACATGAGGTCTTCAATAGCCTTTCGAGGCGATTTGTTCTTATAGAGGACCTGATAGACCTGTTCCGAAATGGGCATCTCGATGTTCTCCCGGCGGGCGAGATGATGGGCGGAAAGTGTCGTTCGGACGCCTTCGGCTACCATCTTCATCCCCGACAGGATCGCTCTCAAGGACCTTCCCTTGCCCAGCTCGCTTCCGACGTAATGGTTCCGGCTCAGCTCCCCGGTGCAGGTCAGGATCAGGTCCCCCATCCCCGCGAGCCCGGAGAATGTTTCCCTTCGGGCGCCGAGGTGCGTCCCGAGACGGTTCATTTCCACGAGTCCCCTGGTGATCAGGGCGGCTTTCGAGTTCATGCCGCACTCCAAGGAGTCGGTAATCCCGGCCGCGATAGCGATGACGTTCTTCAAGGCCCCGGCGATTTCCACGCCGATGACATCGGACGAGGCATAGGCCCTCAAAGCTAAGCACGAAATGAGGTGTTGGACCTTTCGCGCGCATTCGGGATCCCTGGAGGCCACGACCAGCGCGGTCGGATTCCCCCGAGCGACCTCTTTGGCGAAGCTCGGACCGGAGAGGACGGCCAGGCGGGGCTTTCGGTAGGGATGGAAGATCTCCTCCATGACCTGACTCATCCTCATGAGCGATTTCTGTTCCAACCCCTTGGTCAGGCTGACGACAATCTGGTCGGCCGTGAGGTAGGGCGCGATCTCGGCATAGAGGTCCCTGCAGAACTGGGAAGGCACCGCGACAAAGAGAAACTCCGTCGAGACGACGGCCTCAGGGAGGTCGTGATAAAAGGACACCGGGGCGGGGAAGACATGCCCCGGAAGGAAGGTCTTGTTCTCCCGTGTTTTGAGGAGCGTCTCAAAAATATCCGCCTCGCGCACCCAAAGCTTTGTCCTGACGTCCAGCCTTCCCAGATGGAGCGCGAACGCCGAGCCCCAGCTGCCGCCTCCGATGATGCATGCTTTCATGAAACTCTCTCCCCGAATCGCCTCTCCCGGCCTTTGAGGAGGCGACGGATGTTGCCGGAATGCTTGAGGATGACAAGGGAGGCAATGGCAATCCCCCACACCGCCATCATGGGCTTTCCGTGGAATAGAACCACCCAGACGGGGAAGCTCAGAGTGGCCATGATCGAGCCAAGTGAAATGTAGCGACTGAGGACGACAATGAGGACAAACACGCCCGCGCTCAAGAGGAAAGGGCGGAACGCGACCGCGGCGAAAGCCCCGATCGTGGCTGCGACCCCCTTCCCGCCGCGGAAGCGGATGTAAACCGGAAAGCAGTGGCCCAGGACGGCCAGGAAGGACGCCATCAGCGCGAGCCGGGGGTCCCGAAATAATTTAACGGCCAGAAACGCCGGCAGAAAGCCCTTGAGGACATCGAACACGACTACGGGGACGGCATACTTCCAGCCTTTGAGGCGCATGACGTTGGTCGCACCCGTGTTCCGGCTCCCGAACTCCCGGATATCCTTTTCCTCACTCAGTTTGAAAAGGAGGTAGCCGGTGGGGATGGCCCCGACAAGATAGGCGAGGACGGCGAAGAGGACTTTCATCTGAACTCGACCTCGGCGAGGACGGAATGATGGGCGCCGTCCGGTTTCAGGACGCTTTCGAAGAACCTAATCCGGTTCACCATCATTCCCCCGAAATCCGTTTCCAGGTATTTATCGAGTTCGTCGAGGACGGGCTCGATGCCGTCAGTGGACTTCACACGCCCTAAGGTCAGATGGGGATGAAACGGCCTGTCCTCGCGCGGGAACCCGATCCTCTCGAAGCCCTCTTCC
>CAZSMW010000486.1:0-16889 GCA_964607985.1 uncultured Eubacteriales bacterium | reverse complement strand
GCCCAGGACAACGGCAGCCAGCTCGGACCCTCTAGGACGCTTAACGCCAATGGGATCAGCAACTTCGATTGGACCATCACCTACGGGGCCGACGGCTATGCGTGCGCCATCGACCCCGCGGACCCCAACATTGTATACGTCGAGTGGCAGGAGGGGAACCTCCTCCGCTACGACCGGAAGAGCACAGAAGCGGTCTACATCAGCCCAAAGCCGGAGCCGGGAGAACCGCCACTGCGGTTCAACTGGGACTCCCCCGTCCATATCAGCCCCCACGACCGGGCGCGCATTTATTATGCCTCCCAGTATCTTTGGAAGAGCGATGACCGGGGCAATTCCTGGACCAAGATCAGCCCCGACCTGACCCGCAACGTTTTCCGCCTGGACCAGAAGATCATGGGCAAGACCTGGAGCGCGGACGCGCTGTGGGACCATGGCGCCATGTCTCAATTCAGCACGATCACGTCCGTCAGCGAGTCGCCGGTCCGGAAGGACCTCATCTATGTGGGCACCGACGACGGTCTCATCCAGGTGACCGAGGACGGCGGAAAGACATGGCGGAAGATCGACAAGATTCCCGGCGTTCCGGACTTCTTCTTCGTTAACAGGATCAAGGCCTCGAAACACGACGCGGACACCGTTTACGCGGCCGTGGACTGCCATAAGATCGGCGATTACAGACCGTTCCTGCTGAAGAGCGCCGACCGCGGCCGGACCTGGACGAACATTGCGGGTGACATTCCCGAGAGGACCCTGCTCTGGTCTATCGCCCAGGACAGCCTCCAGAAGGACCTGCTCTTCGCGGGAACCGAGTTCGGGATCTACACGACGGTGGACGGAGGCAAGCATTGGGTCAAGCTTACGGGCGGCGTACCCACGATCTCTTTCCGGGACATTGAGGTCCAGGAGAGGGAGGGAGACCTTGTCGGCGCTTCGTTCGGACGGGGCTTCTTCGTCCTCGACGACTACTCCCCTTTGAGGCTGATCAACGAGCAGGCGCTGGACGAGGGAGCGATTCTCTTCCCTGTCAAGAAAACCCTGATGTATCTCCCGCTCCGGCCGCTGGACACGAGCGGCAAGGGCTGCCTGGGCGAGACGTTCTATTTGGCGCCTAACCCGCCTTTCGGCGCCGTGTTCACGTATTACCTTAAGGAATCATTGAAGACCGGGGCCGAGGCCCGGCGCGAGAAGGAGAAGGAACTCGATAAGGCCGGGAAACCTGTCTCCTTCCCCGGATGGGACAAGCTCCGGGTGGAAGAGACCGAAGACAAGCCCGAGATCGTCCTGACTGTCGCCGACGTAACGGGCCAGGTCGTTCGCCGGATCACGGGCCCCGGGGGAAAAGGTATTCATAGGATCGCTTGGGACCTCCGGTATCCCGCGGTCGAACCGACCGAGCTCGAGTCGAAGGAGAGAGACGAGTGGGGCTGGAACCCCCAGGGGGCGCTTGTCGTTCCGGGCACGTTCACCGTGTCGCTGGCCAAGAAGCTCGACGGCGTCCTGACGCCGATCGGTAAACCGGAGACATTCATGCTCGAATCCCTCGCCCTCGCCGGCATGGCGGAAAACGACCGCGGGGCCCTCCTCGCCTTCCAGAAGAAGGCCGGCGAGCTGCAGCGGGCCATGATGGGCGCAGAGGCGGCCGCCGAGGAAGCGTCCAAGAGCCTCAGGTTCATGAAGAAAGCCCTGATGGAAACGCCCAAGGCCGACCCGAAACTCGCCGAAAGGATCAAAGCTTTGGAAAAGCGTCTGCAGGAAATGGTGCGGACGCTTTATGGCGACCGCATCATGCAGCGCCGCTCCGAACCATCCGCGCCGTCCCTCATGGACAGGGTCAGCGCCCAGCTTTCGACGACCTGCCCGATCACGGAGACCGTCAAGCGCGGCTACGAGATCGCGGCGGACGCGTTTGAAAAATACTTGGAAGACCTGCGGACCCTTGTCGAGTTCGACTTGAAGAAGCTTGGAGACGAGATGGAGGCCGCCGGAGCGCCCTGGACACCCGGCCGCGGCGTGCCGGTCTGGAAAAAATAATAATTTAAGAGAGGCCGGCTGTCTCGCCTCCGTCGATGCAGATCTCCGCGCCGGTGATCACGATCTTCTTCCCCGTCATGTCCTTATATATCGCCATGTGTCCTCCTCGCTATGTTTTTGTTTCATTAAAACCTCCCGCAAGCGATTAGTATCAACCCCGGTGCGGTCGGTTGTCAAATTGGGGACACGATATCCGTTTCCGAATTTTTTGAACCGGCCGTTTTCCCAGGGAGGAATCGGGAAATTCGGAAATTGGTATTGTGTCCCCAAATTAGCAGATGAGGTCCAGGGCCCGGGGAAGGATCTTGAAAGCAACCCTTTCGAACGTATCGGGACGCTCCGCGCCGCCTATGATCTCGCCGTCGGTCTGAACCGCGAACGGCGTTTCCGAAGAGACTTCGAAGCTCGAGGACCGCAGGAACCGGACCTCTTTCATCGTTCCATGCCTCCCCTTTCCCGCGAGCCACGCGATCCGGGCCAGGCGACCGAAGGAGCACATCCCGATGAGGCAGGCGTCCAGGATCCCGTCATCCGGCCGGGCCTCGGGCGCGATCAACTTTCCCGTCGCCCAGTAGCGGATGTTGCTGAAGACGGCCGCGACGAACTCGCCGCCGACGGTTCCGGTTCCCGAGTCCACCGTCAACGACAGCGGCAGAATCCCGGAACGGTAGGACCGGATGACTCCAAGGACACCGGCAAGCGTCTGCCGTCGGCCGAGAGCCGGCTTCCGTCGGGCCACAGCGTCCACATATTCATTCACTTGGGCCCCCAATCCGATGTTGGCCTGCCCAAGATAATAGCGGAGCGTCTCGCTTCCCCGGACGATGCATCCCAGGTCCACGCGCCGGGTCCATCCCATCTTCAGCGCATGAACGGCCTTTTCCAGGGAATCCACGCCGAATTCCCTGTCGATATCATTGGAGGAACCGGCGCCGATCATCCCGAACCTTGCGATGGCGCCCGCCTTGACGATCTCATTCACAATAATATGGAAGGTGGAATCCCCGCCCGCGCCGACAACGGTCGCGTAGGTCAGGGCGTGCTCACGGGCCAGAGCCTTCAGTTCCTTCTCGCTCCCGGTCACAAACAGTTCATACGGGACGGCATGCCTGTGGAGGCACGCCTCGACCCGGTCCTTCATGCCGATGGCCTTTCCCCGCCCCGCTGAGGGATTGAATAGGACAGCGGCCTTGTCTTTCGTCACCGGATTTTCCCGGCCTTCTGCTCGAAATCCTGCTGCCAGAGGACAAGCCCGCTGACCGCGCCCTTGTCATCCCGCCGGAATTGGATCCGGATATACGGGTCGATGGAGAAGAATACCGTCTGGCTTTCCACGTAAAATTTCGTCCGGGCCTGGCCGGTCGGCTGGATGACCAGGTAATAGTCCTCGAAGCTTACATCGAGATGGTAATCGGTCGTGACCTCATAGAGGCCCACATAATCCTGATAGACCGAAGGGTCGAGCCTGAACAGGGGTTTCTCCTCGGGTTTGAACCGGCCCCAACCGTAGGCAGCGGAGACGGCCCGGAGGACCTCATCTATGAGCAGCCCTCCATTATCGCTGTTCGTCATGACAACGACCCCCTGCCCCTTCCCCGGGAAGACGATCGCGAAGCTCGAATAACCGCGAGTCTTCCCTTGGACGTTGATGTTGGTCTCGTCTCCGGCTCCTTCAACCGTGAATCCGAAACCCTGGTTACCCGCCTGCGGGGTCAGAATGGACCGAGCCGCCTCCGTTGAGAGGAGATTGGACGACCTGCCCATGGCTTCCCTAAGGATCTCGACAAGAAAATCGGCGTATTCGCCGGGCGTCGTCCAGAGGCCCTTGGCCGCCGATTCAGGATAATTGAGCCAGTCTCCTTCCACGCCGCGTCCTTCCCGGAGGTGACCGGAGGCCGCCTTGTCCTTGAGTTTTTCGGGCAAATTGACTTCGAACGTGCTGTTCCTCATTCCGAGCGGCTCGAGGATAGTTTCCTTCATGATCTTGGAAAATGGCTTACCCGTCAAGTCTGTTAGGAGAAGCTGGAGGATGACATATCCGGACTCTGATTCGCGGGCTTTTCCCGGTTGAATGCCTTCCAAGACCGGAAGGTTCACCGCGGGTTTCTCGCCCTCGAGGATTTGGCGGAGATCGGGCAGAGGGCTTTTCGCAGGATACCCGGGGAAGACCTGTCCCGACAGTCCGACATTGTGCGTGAGCAGGTCCCGTGGCGTGATCCTGTTCACGACTCGCGACCCAGGCGTACCAGGCGGGGGGAATTTCAAGTAACGCAGGGAGGACGCGACGTCCCCATCCATATCGATCCCGCCTTTGGCGGCAAGATCAAGAACGGCCGCCGCCGTCAATGGCCGGCTGAGCGCTCCCGCCTGGAAAAGGGATTCCATAGTCAAAGGCCGGTAATTCCGGATGTCCCGAAAGCCATAAGCTTTCGCCCACTCCACCTGGTGCTTGTCGATGACGGCGATGCTCACGCCCGGGACCTTGTAAAATTCCATCCGTCCGGTGAGGGACATTTTATCGATCTTCGTCCCCTTGATATATACCGCCCGTTGGAGTCCCTTTTCGACCTGCCGGGCCCTCTTTTTTGTGAGGGAGGCTTGCGTCTCGCAACCGGTGAAGATGAATCCCATGGTCAGGGAGAAAATGACCGCCGCGGGTTTGATCCGGATGAACCGCATGACCTTTTTTCCTCCTCGACCTCTTTTGCTTATACCATACCAAAACCGGGGAGACAAGACGGACTGGGGGGAGTTCCGGGTGCACTCGAAAACCCGATCGCCGAACGGCCGCGCGTAAAAAAAACAATCGATGTCTGCTTCAATCGGATTGAAAGATGGGGAATTCTGTTGTATAAGAATCACTTGGAAAGGAAAGATCATGAGGACCTATGAATCGATCCGACTCGGGATACCGAAGATTCTGCTCCCCGGACCCGGCCGCAACCTCAGCCGGTGGGCGGTCATCGCTTGCGATCAGTACACGTCGGAACCGGAGTACTGGAACCGGGTCGCCGAGATCGTCGGGGACGCCCCGTCCACGCTGAACCTCATCTACCCCGAGGTCTACCTGAATGAAAAGGACCCCGACGTGCGGATCGCCCGCATCCGGAAAAATATGAAAGACTACATTGACGAAGGGCTTTTCGTGAAGAGCGAAGGCTTCGTCTATGTCGAACGCCAGACCGAAGACCACACCCGTAAGGGACTGATGGCCTGCCTGGATCTCGAAGCCTATGACTACCGCAAAGGCTCCATGAGCCTCATCCGGGCCACCGAAGGGACCATCCTCGATCGCATTCCTCCCCGGGTCCGCATCCGTGATGGCGCGCCCCTCGAGATTCCCCATATCATGGTCCTCATCGATGACCCGGAGGACAGGGTCATCGGACCTCTGGCCAAAAAAAAGAGCCATCTCGGGAAGCTCTATGATTTCGAGCTGATGATGGACTCGGGGCGGCTGGCCGGCTACAGGGTCGATGACCCGGCCCTTGAGCGCGGGGTTCTCGACGCCCTCCAGGCGCTTGCCGACCCGGTTTCGTTCGCCGTGAAGTACGATCTGAATCCGGGCGCCCCCGTCCTTCTCTATGCGATGGGCGACGGGAATCACTCTCTGGCCACCGCCAAGACCATATGGGAGAAGACCAAGGAGGCCGCTGCGGACAAGACGGCCGTCCTGGCTTCCCCCCTGAGGCATGCCCTCGTGGAGCTTGTCAACCTCCACGACAACGCCCTGAACTTCGCACCCATCCACCGGATCATCTTCGACACGGCCCCGGGCCGATACATCCTCGAGGAGATGAAAGCCTTCTACCGCGGCCGCTGGGACTTCTCAGCCTGCGCGAACTTTGAAGAGATGAAGACAACCGTGGATTCGGCCAAGGCCCGACTCCACAAGATCGGCGTCATCCGCGGCGGCGAATATGGCGTCATCGAAGTCTCGGAACCCGATTCCAATCTTTCCGTCGGCACCCTCCAGACCTTCCTGGACGCCTTCCTGAAGAGCAAGGGGGCCCGCAGCATCGATTACGTCCACGGAGCGGATGCGGCGATCAAGCTAGGGAGTTACCCCGGAAACGAGGGCTTCTATCTTCCGGCGATGGACAAGGACCAGCTCTTCCGGACGGTCATCCTGGACGGCGCCCTCCCCCGGAAGACCTTCTCCTTGGGCGAGGCCTGGGAGAAACGGTTCTATATGGAAGCCCGGAAGCTCATTTGAACATCCTGAAACAAAGAGAGGACCTTATCAACGGAAAACGAAGCGTCCTCTATTTCGGTTCCGCGCCGTCCCAACAATAGGTGCAGAGTTTTTCCTTGGGCAGACCGATGGCAGACACCAGGTCTTCAAGACGCTGGTACTTGAGCGTCGTCAAGTTGAGGCGTTTCCGGATGCTCTCTTCCATCGCGATATATTTGTCCGTTCCGGCTTTTGTGTATTCGGAGAAGTCGGTGACGTTCTCCCCATAGATCTCCCGGATGGCGCGCCGGGCGGCCAGATCCATCTCAGAACGGGAGACCGAGAAATTCAGGAATTTGCAGCCATAAACGAGAGGGGGACAGGCCGGGCGCATGTGGACCTCGAGAGCGCCGACTTCGTAAAGTCTCTGGATCGTATCCTTGAGTTGGGTTCCGCGGACGATGGAATCCTCGCAGAACAGAAATTTCTTGCCCGCGATGAGTTCTTTTATGGGGATGAGCTTCATCCGGGCGACAAGGTCCCGGACATCCTGGCTCTGGGGCATGAAACTTCGCGCCCAGGTAGGCGTGTACTTGACAAAGGGCCGTTTGAACGGGACGCCGGCTTCGGCGGCATATCCAAGCCCATGGCCGACCCCGGAATCGGGTATCCCGGCCACGAAGTCGATCGAGATCGGATTCCTTTTGGCGAGGTAGGCCCCGCACGTGTTCCTGACTGATTCGACGTTGATGCCTTCATAGCTCGAGGCCGGATAGCCGGAATAAACCCAGAGGAAGGCGCAGATCTGGCGGACGTCCTCCGGGGCCTTCCGCATCTCGAACCCGTCGGCCGTTATGAAGTCGATCTCTCCAGGCCCCAGATATTTTATAGTCTCGAACCCCAAGTTCGGAAAAGCGCAGGTCTCCATGGCCGCGGCCGTGGTCCCGTCCTTCCGGCCGATGACGATGGGAGTCCTCCCCTTTTTGTCTCGAGCCGCAAAGACTCCCTTGTCCGTCAGAATGAGAATGGAACAAGACCCCTGGATCGAATCCTGGGCGATCCGAATGCCCTCTTCGAACGTCTCCCCCTGGTTGATCAGCGTGGAAACGACCTCCGTGGGGTTGATCGCGCCACCACTCATTTCCGAGAAGTGCAGATGCCGGCTCCGGAAGGCCTCGCTGGCCAGGGCTTCGGCGTTCTTAACCGCCCCGACGGTCACGATGGCGTAGTTGCCGAGTTTCGACCGGATGAGGAGCGGCTGGTCGTCGGTATCGCTGATGACGCCGATCCCGAGTCGCGAGCGAAGCCCGGCGATATCGTCATCGAACTTCGACCGGAATTGGGAGTTCTCGATGTTGTGAATGACCCTGGCGAACCCTTCGGGCCGGCTGACCGCCAGGCCTCCTCTCTTTGTCCCGAGGTGCGAATGGTAATCCGTTCCGTAATAGAGCTCAGTGATGCAGTCCTCGCGTGAAGCGATCCCGAAAAAGCCTCCCATGCCGTTCTCCTTCCCTTTCCTGTCAGTGCTTGTCGCTCAGAAACTTTTCAATTTTCGACCCCAAGTCCTCGACCTTCAGCAGGAGCTTGTCATCTGCGACATGGTCCTTTAGGTCGGCCAGCTCCTTTTTCAGCCCCTCGACCGTGTTGATGACATCCTCGATGTCCGAGGTGACGTCCATTCCACTCACCGAGAGCATGCGATTCGACCGCCCGTAGCGCGACATGGCGGAATCATACGCATCCTCGATCCTCTTGAATTCGCGCTCGTCCGGCGATAAGGGCTTGTTGAAGAAGTGGTTGTAACCGAGATAGCCGATGGCAATGATGACGACCAGCCCGAGGATCTTTTTCACCTGGGTCCTTTCGTCATGATGGCCGATTTAATCAGAATCCCCGGGCCAAGTCAACTTGGAAGGGGAATCCCCCGACCGTTACGATCCCCGCGGCAAACCGCGGGGCATATTCCCGCTCGTCAACTTGGATCAACGGTCGGCGGCCAGGGCTATCAGGGCCCGCAACAACCGGAATCCCTCCAAGTAATCATTATTGGAGAATGCGGCCGTTCTCGCATCCGCTCGATTGACGCCGGGAACGAGCCAGGCGACCTCGGCCTGACCGCTGGTGTGGAATCCCAGCTCAAAGCGGCAGGGCGGCTGGATCATGAAAGGTTTCATCGAAGAGCGCTTGAGCAGGGCTTCCTTGGCGCCTTCTTTCAGCAACCGGCGCGCGTCATCCCTGGGAACCATTTTGGCCGCGTATCTCCCGACCGCGTCCTTAACGGCGACACCGACCGTTTCCGTCCCCAGCACGGACTTCGCCTGGCCGCAGACTGCCGTATCACCGCTGACCATGATCACCGGAACGCTAAAATAGCCCGCGATGGCTCCATTGAGACCCAGCTCGGGCATCTCCTGGCCGTTGACCCGGATCGCATAGACGACCGACCCGGAGATCGTGTGGTCCAGGATGGCCGCTTCGGTCCCGGCCTTGGCGTGGTAGCCGATGAAAAGGCAGGCCTGGAAGGTGCCGTCGATCCCCTGCATCATGGACAAAGGCTTGGGCGAGCCGGAGATGAGGAAGGCCCTGGGATCGAGGGCGTCCGGGATGATGTTGCGCTGGCTGCCGTGCGCGTCGTTGACGACGACCTCTGTCGCGCCGGCCTCGAAAAGGCCGGCGATGACGGCGTTGACATCGTCGGTCATCCATTTCCGGGCCGGCCCGTACTCGGAGGATTCCGGCGAGGTCTGATCGCCATGGACGACGCCCCAGATGCCCTCCATATCCGCGGAGATATACACTTTAAGTTTGGGTTTCGGCTGCTGCGCCACGCAAAGTCCGGCCAGGATCACAAGTGGCGCCAATAACATAACGATTTTCTTCATGATTCCTCCTTCGTTGCTCACGGAATCCTTATATCACCCGGAGGCAAGACATTCAAGGACGATTGATAATGGACGCGTCCAACATTTTTTTCTATCCCAGCCGTCCGGATTTGATGTATGATTCCGACCCATGTTTTTCACAAGGAGGCCATCATGAAACGGAACTCGATCATAAGCCTGGGGCTCGGCGTGCTCCTCATCTTTTCTTTCGCGCCGGCCCAACAGAAGAAAGCCGCCTTTGACGGCCAGGCGGCCTTGAGCACCATCCAAGTCCTGGCGGCGGACGCGATGATGGGACGTAAGAGCGGCGAGCCGGGCGGCCGGATGGCGGCCGAATACATCGTTTCGAAGCTCAAGGAATGGGGGCTGGAGCCGGCAGGCCCCAAGGGCAGCTATTACCAGGACATGACATATGAATATTACGAAGCCGGACGGGGGGCGGCCATGGAGATCATCGCCGATCAAAAGAAGCGCGAATTCGTCTACGGCGAGGATTGGCGTCAGCAGAAATATTCCGGGTCGGGCCATTTCGGGGCGGACATTGTCTTCGCCGGCTACGGCATCTCCGCCCCGCAAAAAGAATATGACGATTACGCCGGAGTCGATGCCAAAGGCAAGCTCGTCCTTTTCTCCACCGACACGCCGCGCAAGTTCGAAGAAAACCTTAAAGAAGAGGCGCGATTCCAGGCCCGGGTCAAAGCGGCCCAGGACCATGGAGCGCTCGGTGTCCTGACGTTCCGGAGCGAATCCCAGGGGCAGACCGGATTTTCCGGCTTCCGCGGCGGCCTCGCCAAGGAGATCTATAAACCTGACTTCGTGATCATCTCCCTGGAGAACAGGGTTACGGAGTTCATGTTCAAGCATGTCAAGACGGAGCTCCGCTACCTCTTCCAGCAGATCGACGCGACATCCAAGCCCCAATCGTTCGACACCGGCGTCCGCTCCTTCGTCAACCTGGACATCGCCTATGACGAGAAGCGGCCGACGGAGAACGTCCTGGCTCGGATCCCCGGGACTGACGCAAAGCTCCGCAGCGAATATGTCATCCTCGGCGCTCACATGGACCACCTCGGGATCGACATGACAGGGGACGTCTTCAACGGCGCTGACGACAACGCCTCGGGGACCGCCGTGGTCATGGAGGTCGCCAGAACAATGAAGGCCAACCGGATCAGGCCCAAGCGGACGATCATCTTTGCCCTCTGGGCCGCTGAAGAAGAGGGCCTCTTCGGCTCCAAGTATTACACCGAGAACCCTATCTTCCCGCTGGACAAGACCGTCGCCTACATCAACCTGGACATGGAAGGTCACGGGACTGGTAAGGTCAATTTCCGAGGAGTCTATTATGCCCCGGAGATCTGGGATGTTCTAAAGTCGCGCCTCCCCAAAGAGATCGTCGACAACGTCGTCACGGGCCGCGGCGGCCCGGGCGGATCGGACCACACCTATTTTCTTTCCAACGGCGTCCCGGCCTATTTCGTCGCGACCGACGGGTTCCATTTCAGGACGAACCGCGTCGGCGACGTCATCGAACTCATCAAGCCCGAGATCCTGAAGAAGGCCGGGGACTTCGTCGGGGCGGCAGTCGAAGCGCTGGCTGCGGAGCCTAAGGTCCCCTTCAAGCCGCTGCGGCGGGAGAATTACTACTGGAAATACGAGACGGTCGTGAACCATGAGACCCCGTCCCTTGGCAAGGTCATCGAGACGCATACGGACGTGGTCGACCCCGACGTAGATTTTCAACTTGCGGTCGTCGACGGAAAAGAAGGATTGAACGGCGACGCCCTGAGAATCGACGTGATGAATAACCTTCTCGCCGGCCGGGAAAAACTCCGGCAAAGCAAGGGGCTCGCTCCCTATGAAAGCGGTCAGGCCAATCCTATGATGGGCAGGAGGGGCGGCCAGGGGGGAAAGACCACGGTCCTGACCGGGCTCCGGGGGACCGCTCCGTTCAGCGATGACCCGCGCTGGGCGGACGTTTTCTCGAAGCAGGGAATCGCGTTCGTCGCGCTCGACGGGCCAGGTTCACTTTTCGGAGAAAAAGGCCTAAGCGATGAAGGCGGGAAGATCGTGGAAACCCTGGAAAAAGCGGGAATCCTCCTCATCGCCCGGGGGTTGGACCCCGCTCAGAGCAAGGCCCTATTGGAGAGTTCCAAAAAATGCATGTTCCTGGAGATGAGCGAATTGCCAGGCAAGGACATCATCGAACTCGTCAAGAAAACCGATTCCGCGATAGGATTGGTTCTCGGAAAGGATGAGGACCCCGCGGCCTATTTCAAGAAACTCGATGAAGCCAGAAAAACGGCCGGAAAGGACAACCTCTCGATCGTCACCGGAAACTGCCTCTGGGGCAAGGCCGGAAAGGACCAGATGATCGGGCTCATCGGAGAAATGCTCAAAGCCAAGTACGAAAACGAAGACATGGCGAACCTTTTCTCCGGGACGTTCCTGAGAGTCTTGGACAAAGCGAGGGCCGGGGATTCTGCCAGGACCGTCGTCATCACGATGTTCTGATCGCGAAAAGAAGAAACTCGCAGTTCCGCGGCCTGTGCCCGGGGAGCGGCTAGCCTGCCCCCGATCGAGCGACATCCATTTTTACAGCGGCCTGCATCTCCGGGACGTTGAAATAACTTCCATAGTGAAAATAGAAAGAAATGGGCTCGAGGGTCATAAAGCCCGCTTCGTTGCGGATCCCCTGAGCGAGCAGGGTCGAATTCGAATTCCCTGACGGCGAGAGGATCAGGGAGAGCATACACTGCCAGAGCGGGAGAGGACGTTTCATGTTCCCTCCTTCAGTTAAAGAATAGGCGCTCTATGAATATTGCAGTAGGTTATATGCCAGGCTTCCGGCGGCGACGTTCGCCAATAAAAAGGCAATATCTTCCCGAGTGTGGTGGAGTGCAATGAACGGGCCCTAATTGGTGTGCTTTACGACCTTCCCGTTTTTCATCACGAATTTCACCTGACGTAAAGCCTGGATGTTCTCGAGAGGGTTGGCCGAAGTTGCGATGATGTCGGCCGCCAACCCTACGGCTATGACTCCCCGCATCTTTTCGACCTTCAGCAGCTGAGCGGCGTTCGTCGTTAAGGCTTTCAGGGTCACGGCAGGGGGTACGTCCGCAGCATCCCAGCTGTCCAGGTAATCCAGCATCATATCGGCCCGATTCTTCCCCGGCAGGTTGGACACGCTGTCGGAGCCGAAGGCCATCTTCACTCCGATCCGATAGGCTCTCCTGAGGCGGTCAACGATCCTGCCGGCTAAATCCTTCGCCGGTCCCATCGCTCCTCCAGGATCCAATTTCTCGAGGTGGGCCTGCGGGAACTCGGTGCCCACCAGCCAGGTGCTCTTTTCCTTCATGAGCAGGAGCAGCTCATCAGAGAGATCAAACCCGTGCTCGATCGAATCGGCGCCGCCAAGGATGACGTTGCGCGCCGCCTCTCCGCCCATGACGTGCACAGAGACCGGCCGGCCGGCGGCATGGGATTCCTCGACAGCCGCTCGGATCTCTTCTACGGTATAGTAAAAAGCGCCGTTGTCGGCGACGAGCTTGATGGCGTCAGCGCCGTAGTAGATATTCTGCCTTACGGCTTTACGGACTTCGTCCTTGTCGTCGGCGTCTATATACTCGAACAACCAGAAACGGCCCTGTTCGGGCGGGATGCGGGTGGTCTGTCCGCCGAAAGGAGCGATGATCTTTCCCGTGGTCAAAATGGTCGGGCCGGTGAACCATCCCCGCCGGATGGCGTCGCGGAGGTCAACGGCGGCATAATTGGCGTCATTGCCCACGTCCCGGACCGTTGTGAACCCGGCCTGGAGCACGTCCTGGGCCGTCCGCAGGCCGCGCAGTGCCCGCATCGCCGAACTCTCTCTCGTGTAGATGGCGTCGAGACCGGCGCCGGTGTTGAGATCGTCGAGAGTCAGGTGGGTGTGCGCGTCCATTAATCCCGGCATCACCCAGACGTTTGTGAGGTCGATGACCTCGGCGCCGGCCGGGATGTTAACCTTCGGACCGATCTCCGCGATCTTGCCGTCCTTTACCAGGATGATCTGGTTCCTGGCGACGGTCCCGGCGGCTGGATCGATGAGGCCCCCGACACGGAGGACCGTCGTCTGGGCGAACGCGGCTGCCGTGATCATCAGGACAACGGGAATGAACAAAAAGAAAGAAGGTCGATGACTTCGGAAAAGAAATGGTTTTTGCATGTTATCTCCTGCAACCCGTCCCATTTTGGATGCTTGCTGCCGCCTGCAAAAAAGCGTATCCCAGAACAGAATGGGTGTCAATGATAAAAGACCAGAAGTGAATGGCCTCGGAGTTCACCCGGTCAGCGAAGGCCCGGGGGTCGCTTCAATCACAACGGTCTTTTCTCGATTCACGGTATCTTCTCCGATGAGCTTATAGATGTGGTAGGACTGCCAAAATTCACTCAGGAGCCCGATCGGTCCGAAAAGGATATGTTGGTATTCAAACTTGGTCGTAAGCAGGGAAGATCCCTGGATTTTTGTTTTCTTGCCGTTCGTTTCCATCAGATTCCTTTTCTCTTCGATCTTCAGGTTTTTTCTGACGAATTGATAGTCGTAGAGGTATTTACGGCTTTCCAGTTTTCCAGGGATCCACGGGATCGCCTCCATTCCTCGAAAACGACCCGTGGAGTCGGTCAGCATATATCTTTTCGAAGCTTCCCGGGTGCGGTCAAACCGCTCGATCACCTCTTCAAGGCAAACAAAATCAAAAGCGGCTCTTTCCAATTTTCGGCAATATTCGCTTGATTTTCTCAATATGGCAGTCAGCCTCAGCCGGTCTGCCTGTTCTTGAGAAATTTTCCGGGCGGAGTGGCTTTGGGAAAAACATGGGAGAAAAATGACGGAGGTCAGAATCCATATCGCTCCTTTCCGGGAAATGTTCTTTCTTACCGGCATGGTTATCACCGTCCCTCTCCCTCCCTGCGGCGATGTCCAGCCGCCAACGGAAGCCTGCGCCCCGGTTGGGGTCCCCTGCCGGGGTTTATAAACTCACCGCTCCGGCGGCGGCAGGGCGTTCCAGTTGAGGACAGCGTTCCAGAGAAACCGGTAGTCCGAACGGTTCAGATCCCTGTGCATCGGGTTGAAGTTGAAGGCGAGGACACGGCCCCGGCCGGCCGGGAGGTCGAGGATCGCGGGCCGCCCCTCCAGGTCGTCTTCCCCCTTGACGGCGCCGCTGACGAGCATTTTGACCTCGTCCTTCTTTGCCTGCTCCTTGGCATCCTTCGGTTTTCCGGCCCCGGGATCTGCTTCGTCGCGGTCCTCTGCCCTGGGCTTAGTGCCCCATTGGAGAACGACGCTGTGCCGGCCTGACACCGCGATATCATAGACGGGCATCCACGTGCGGAAGACAGACGTGACCTCCGGGTAGCCGTAGGCGAGCGGATGGTCGGGCCTCACGAATTTTACCTTGAGCTCCGAGCCCGGCGTGAAGAAGGCGCCCGATTTCCGGTAGACGTCCCGGACGAGCCCTCCGTCGAGGGCCAACGTTGAGCCGCTGCCGAGCGTTATAAGCAATCCTCCGGCATCGAGGTACTTTTCGAGGTTCGCCATGCCGGCCCAGCCGATCCCCCCCGTAATATCCTCGGAAGCATCGGGCACTCCGTGGCTGGGGTATTCCTTGGTCTTCGTGTAGGGCATCGGCCCATACTTCTTGTCGATGCCCTGGATCTGATCCTGAAGGTCGAGATAGTTTTGCCCGAAGAGGATGATGTCATATCGCTCGCGGAGGCGTCCGGCACGGATATCATCATCCCGGATGTAAGAATACGGGATCTTCTCCCGGTCGAGCACATAGCGGACCCAACCGACCGACTCGGTGTCGGCCCAGGTGTGCCAGACGGCGAGGCGCGGCAGTTTCGACTCGTGGCGGGGGACGTCCGGGACGGCCGAGGAGCTCTCAAAGTCCACGGCCAGCTCGGCGGCAGCCCGCTCGAGCGCCTCCGTCAGCCCTTTTTGTTCCGCCAGGATCCAAGAGCCGGCCGGATAATCCACGCTTCCTGATTTGAACAGCTTCTCGGCGATCTCGACCCGGAAGGCCGCAAGGCGGTTCCGGACCGCCAGAATCGCCTCCTGACCCGTGTCTTTCAGCAGGAAGACGGGCCCTTCGCCGCTGACCCGGCCGTGGGATTCCAACCTCTCCCGGACCGGCGTGACCGGTACGTCCCTGACTTTTGCGTCGTCGATTCTCTTGGCCTCCACGCCGTAATGGACGGGCAGGGACCAGGAAACATCGTCATAGGGCTCATAAGGAGTGTCCGGCGGAAACTCCTGGGGAAGGAGCAGGTCAACGGCGTAGTTCCGATACGGCTGGTCGAGCCGCACGATGTAAGTCCCGGCAGAGAACTCCCCTTCCTCCACCTTGAAGGCCGCGACCGCCCGCGAAACCTCGATCCCATGGGTTAGGAGGAGGTTCATCATCTCGGCCACGCGCCTGCGGTCGCCCTGGTCCTCCGGTATGGCGAACGCGAAGGGGCTGCCCTTCACGCCTTTCTGCCAGGAGTTGTAGCCCTTGCGGTAAAAATCACGGAGCATCTCTTTGGCGTTCTTGGCTGTGTAATCGAGAATGGCTAGACAGCCGCTCTCCATGTAATTCGTGTTGTCGCGGAGCGACCAACGGAACTTCCGGCCCGGCGGCATCGGCCGGTACCATTCCCGGCTCGTGACCGGGCGTCCCACGTAGCGCTCCTCGTTCGGCCGGAGGACCCGCTCGACGGTCTCGGCAGTGGCGTTCCCGAACGTCTCATATCCGCGTCCCATGCTGTTGTGGTTGACGGCTATCGAATCGAGGTAGTGGTGCCCCCAACCCTCGCCGAATCCCCATGTCCAAACACCGGGCATGCCCATGGCCGTCAGGGCGCCGATTTCGGCGAAGGCCATCGCGAAGAACTCGTTGATGAGGATCGGGTCGAGGTTGTTGTTGAAAGGACCCGTACCGTTCCAGGTCTGGAGGAGGGGGATCGACTCGTGGAGATCGTGGACGACGGTCGGGTGGTAGTCGAAAAACATCCGGCTTACGGCGCGGGACAGCTCCAACGCCTCCTGGTGCGTGTCGCGGTTGTTGTCGTGGAAGACGTAGTGACCCCAGTATGGGGGCGAGACAGGCGGAAGACGGTCGAAATCCGTTTTGCCTTTGAGGTACCGGTAAAACCAATCCACGGCCTTGTCGTGCCCGTCCGGTTCTGAGACCGGGTTGATGAGGACGATGACCTCGCCCCGTATTTTCCGAATCATCGGCTGCTCGGACACCGCGAGGCGGTAGGCCAGCTCCATGGCCATTTCCGGGCTGCCCGTCTCGGTGGAGTGGAGACCGGCATTGAAGTAGTAGATAGGTCGCCCCGCGGCGATGAGCCCCTCGGCCGCGTCCGGCGACGTCTTCCGGGGATCGGCGAGGGCGGCGGTCGCCGCCTTGAGCCTTGTGAGGTCGCGGATCCCTTCCTCGTCCGCAATGGCGGCGAGGAGGATGTCCCTCCCCTCCTCGCTCCGTCCGATGACCTCAACGTGGACACGCTCCGAAGTCTCTGCGAGTTTACTGAAGTAACCGTAAATTTTGGCCGTGTTCGACAGCTCCCCTTCGGCACCGATGATGTGGCCGAGATACCGGGTCGGCGACGGCACCGTGTCAGACGCCGGGACGTAGGCGACCCATGGATTGCCGAAGCGCGCCTCGGTCGTGAGCTTTGCGATCGCCTCCACCGACCCCGCTTCGGGAGTGTCCGGAGCGTAAGGGTTACCGACCTGACCGGACGCGGCGGCGATCAAGACGGCAAAGAGAATCGAC
>CAZSMW010000485.1:0-10665 GCA_964607985.1 uncultured Eubacteriales bacterium | reverse complement strand
ATCTACAAGACCGGGGACGGGGGAAAGACTTGGGAGGAGTCCTACAGCAACGATACCGAAGGCATCTTTTTGGACGCGTTTGCTTTTTTCGACAAGGATAACGCCATCGTTGTCGGCGACCCGATGGAAGGGCGGTTCATGGTCCTGGCTACGTCCGACGGCGGAGAGAGCTGGGAAGAAATTCCTCTCGCCGAGAGGCCTGAAGCCGTCTCCGGAGAGGGCGCTTTCGCCGCCGGCGGGACCTGCCTGACCGTCCTGGGAAAAAACGACGCCTGGTTCTGCACGGGAGGATCTGTCGCCCGGGTCTTTCATTCCCGGGACCGTGGCCGGACTTGGACGACCGTAAATTCGCCCCTGGCCTCCGGAAAAGCATCTTCAGGCGGCTTTTCCTTGGATTTTATGAATGAAAAGGACGGCGTCATAGTCGGAGGCGATTATCAGAACGAACCGGCGGCGCTCGGAAATGCCGCCGTCAGCCATGACGGCGGAAAGACTTGGGAATTGGTGGAAAATCGACAGCCTTCCGGGTTCAGGGAATGCGTAGCGCCGGTGCCGGGGACAAACCCCCTGATGTTGGTCGCCGTCGGGCCCAGCGGCTCGGATTATTCGCTGGATCTCGGCAAAACCTGGACAGCTCTCCAGGGCCCGGCGGGCTTTCACAGCGTCAGTTTCTCCAAGGTGGACGCAAGCGGTTGGGCCGTAGGCCGGAACGGCCTGATCGCCGAGTTCGTTCACAATAAGCGATGAGCAAAACGACGAAACGCCCTCCCTGTCCCTAAGCTTAAGGGCTCTCTTCCAGCGCAAATTCGGCCGCTGCTTCGGCATGAATCCTTGTTGTGTCGAACAAGGGGATCTTGTAGTCCTCTTGCTTGACGAACAGGAAAATTTCCGTGCATCCCAGGATGATCCCTTCGGCGCCTTCGGAGGCAAGATCGTCGATGGCCTTTTTAAAAACGTTTCTCGCAGCCTGGTCAATATCCCCAAGGCGGATTTGATCGTAAAGAACGTTGTGAATGAGCTCCCGGCCTTTTTCCCCGGGGACGATGACTTCGAGTCCATGCTTTTGGACCAGCCGGTCTTTGTAAAAGCCTTCTTCCATCGTAAAACGGGTGCCCAGAAGCCCCACGATCCGGAGCCCCCGTTCCTTGATGGCTCGAGCCGTGACGTCGGCGATATGCAAGATGGGGATCCGGATATGTTTCTGGACTTCGGGGACAACCTTGTGCATGGTGTTCGCGCAGATGACCAGAAAATCCGCTCCGCCTTTTTCCAATTTTCGGGCGGCGTCCGCCAACAGTCCGGCGGCCTCTTGCCATCGACCCTGATGCTGACAGTCCTCTACGGCGGCGAAATCTACCGAATACATGAGGCTTTGAGCGGAGTGAAATCCTCCGAGTTTCCGCTGCACGGTTTCATTGATGATCCTGTAGTATTCCAGCGACGATTCCCAGCTCATGCCACCGATGAGCCCGATGGTTTTCATGGATGGTCCCTCCGGTCCATTATAAAAAGCGAAGCTCCCGATTCGAGTTCATGAGATCGAAGGAAAAATCATAGCCTTTTCCCCTGGATTTGGCAACACAATTATCCGGTCCCCTCGATGGTAAAGCAATGGATGATGGATGATGTATAATATCCGTAAGGAAGGACTGCGTAAAGAGGACAAGATGACGAAACGAAACATCCGGATTTTGACGTGCGCCGTTGTTGCACTAGGACTTGTCTGTTTATCGGGGGCTTCCGCCCAGACGAAGGAACGCGCGCCGGGCTATATGGAATTCGTCAATGCCATGAAGATCATGGAGCTTGACGCCCGGATCAAAGAGTTGGAGAGGATCAAAGCGGCCTATCCCCAAGCCAAGTTCCTGGCCCTTGTGGACAATGCCCTGAACGGCGCCCGGATCGCGCGGGCGGGATCCGTTGAGGCCATCCTTGAATTGCAGAAGACGGGGATCCAAGCGGCCGTCGGCATCGGCCGGGTCCTCGTTTATTATTATTCGAGCATGGATATCCTGGAACACAAGAACCTAGCCCTGTTCGATAAGGCCAGGGTCACGCAGGCCATCCGGTCGTATTGCGAGGAAGGCTTACGTTTGTCCCGCGACCAGGAATTCCTGAAAGCCCTGCTTCCGGACGCGGAGAAATACCTCAAGGCTCACGCCTCGGACCTCCACATCGCCGAGGCATTAGCCTATTTGAACGAGGGCGACGCCCGGAGGTCCTTGGAGGTCTTGGACAAGTTCAAACAAGAGGGCGGCCTGGCCGACAAGGTCTATTATTACGCTTTGGGCAAAACGTATGCCCGGTTGGGCAATGATCAGGAGGCCTTCGCGGCCTATCTCGAGGCGGCCGTGGAGAACTACCGGGATTCCCTCGAAAACGCCCGGATGCTTTATGGGAAACAGCACGGCGGCGCCCAGGGTTTCGACGCCCTGCTCGAGGCCAAGGAAAGGGAGCTCCCGTTCCGCGCTTTGCCCTACAAGCCGACGACGAGGTGGATGGGCAAGGCCGTCCTGGCCGAGCTCTTCACGGGTTCCGAGTGCCCGCCATGCCTGGCGGCCGACTTCGGTTTCGACGGCTTGATCGAGACCTACGAATCGAATTACCTGGCCGTCCTCGAATATCATCTGCCCATACCCAGGCCCGACCCCATGATGAACCATGCTACCCGGCTAAGGGCCAAATATTATGGGGTCAACAGCACGCCGACGGTGTTCTTTGATGGAGCGAAGAAGAATAACAGCGGGGGAGTCCGGGCGGCGGCCGAGGAGAAATACCGCCAATTTTCCGAGGAGATCAACGCCCTCGTTACTGAGGCCCCCGCGGTCAAGCTCGGCGTTCAGGCGTCCTTGAAAGGCGATTCCGTCGTCGTCGAGTTCAAGGCGGATAAAACGGGACCGGGCGCGGATTTCAACCTGGCCCTGGTCCAGACCGAAGAAAAATTCCGCGGCGGAAACGGCATCGTCTTCCACAAGATGGTCGTCCGGGAGTTTATCACCCTTGACGAGGCCGCCCTCCAATCCGGATCGTTCGCGATCAGCCTTCCGGGGTCCGAAGCCGCCGCGGCGGAGCGCGTCTCGAAATATGAACAGGAAGCTTCGTTCACCTTTCCGGAGAAACATTCCCGGATCGACCGGTCCAAGCTTCGAGTCGTCTTCTTCGCCCAGGAGAAGATCTCCAAGGAGGTCCTGAACTCGGCCGTCAGCGACGTGAAATAGAAGGCTTTTCAGTTTTCCGGCCGCTGAGGACGAGCGACTTGATGAAGTCGACGACGAAGCCGATGGAGATGAAAAACAGGGTGACCATCAAGGTATACTTGATGCTGAGCCGGGCCCGGGTGGACGGGGAAAAGGCGAAGGCGTTGTCGAGGGGCAGGCGGAACAGCATCCCGACGATGATGACGCAGATCCCGTTCTTGATCACGTCCACCCAGGGGGAAGAGGTAAAGAACTTGACGCACAAGGCGACCGTTCCGACGGCGAACATCGCGATGACGGCCAGGGAGAACCATTTCCCGGTCTCGGGAGTAAAGAGAAGCCTGGGTTCCGGGAAGTCGAGATTGAGAAAGAAAATCGAGTGATATTGGACGTAGAGATAAAGGGTCAGGCCGGTTCCGGTTAGCATCGCTCCGAGTCCCAGTACCGAGAGAATCAGCCGACGGGGCCGTTTCACTTCATCGAGATCGACGGCGAACCTGGGCCAGGGCAATTTGATCTCCTTTTTGCTCCGGGTAATGAAATACAGGATCAGAGTAACGAGGCCAAGGTCGTATAAGAAAGCCGTCGGCAGGTAGAAAAGGGCATCGAATACGCCCATCCGAGGCACGAGGAGGAAGGGAAACACGAGGAAGCTCTTTGTGAAGATCACGGCGACCGCCGTTATGAGGAAATGAACGGCGAACAGGAATGACGTGTATCGGAACAAGTACCGCGTGAAGACCGGGGCGATGATCGAGTGCCCATCCAGGTATTTTTCGGCCACCCGCCGGGCCGGGCCGTAGGCCGCGATGACCTTGTCGAGCGCTGTCTCCGTGACCTCGCCGTGTTCTTGTTCCGCTTTTTCGAGGATGTGGCTCTTAATCTCGGACAGGATTTCCTCCCGTTCCTCGCGGCCGGAAAGAAAATGGCTGATTCCTTCGAGATAGGCTTCGAGTTTTTCATACATGGCTTTTCTCCTCCATGAGACGTTCCAGGATTTCGTCCTGCTTCTTCCAGATGCCGAGAAGCTCGGCCCTCAGGTCCCGGCCATCGTCGGTGATGGCATAGAATTTGCGGGGCCGGTCCTTGCCGACGTTCCATTTGCTTTTGATCCAGCCGTTCTTCTCGAGTCTCCGGAGCAGGGGATAGAGGGTGTTTTCCTCGACTTCGTAGCCCAGGTCCCCGATCGTTCGGACCATCGCGTACCCGTACATGTCCTTCTCGAGAAGGGCCAGGACCAGGATCGAAAGAAAGCCCCGGTTCATCTCAGTTTCGAAATTGCTGATTTCAGGATTCATGGCTTAGGCACCTCTTGTTTAGGCCTTGATACTGTATGTGTTATCATTACCATATCACGCAATATAGTAGATGATATACAGTATGTCAAGCATTTTTTTGATTTTCTTGCGTTTTTTGAGGGTCGATGAACGGCAAGATGGGATGAGGCCTCTTGACATCACGGCCATCGAGGGCCGTCCCGCCCTAGCTGTCGACTCAGCCCACACTAAATGGAAGAGAACCTTTTATTTTTATGCTATGATTGGTCCAAGATAGAGTTATGTGCGATTTCTGTCATCAGCACGGGGAAGGGAAAAAGTGGTATCTCGACGCCCGGAACTACTCTGAAGACCTCCTCAGCGACCTGAGGCGGAGGGAGTTCATCAAGCGCTTTTTTGCTTCCCCGGACCACCTGGCCAAGGGAGAACGGGCGCTCAACATTCTGGATAAAATCCCTTCATTCCTTTCGGGCGGAATGCGTCGGAAGATTACCAAAAGGCAGAAAGACAACCACTTCGGCCAGGTCGTTCCCATTGAAGACGTCGAGAGGATTTTCGGGTTCACGACCTCGGTCGTCCGCCTCGCCTGCATCTGCCGCCATGTCCGGATCGGGCCGGAGCACCGTTACTGTTACGGGATCAGCCTGGCTCCCGGCGGCGGGGAAATGATCAAGCTCATCCGGGAGATCGACCCGGCCTACCTGATCGGACCGCAGACCGGCGGCCTGGAGTTCATGTCGGGAGACGAAGCCCTGGCCTTGATGCGCGAAAACGAGGAGGAGGGGCTCTGCCACACGGTCTGGACGTTCGTCACTCCCTTCCTCGGCGGCATCTGTAACTGTTCGCTCCCGGACTGTATGGCCCTCCGGACGACTTTGACCCATAAGACCCCCATCGTGTTCCGGTCGGAGTACCTGGCGCGCGTGGACGAGGACAAGTGCATCGGGTGCGGCGAGTGCGTCAAGCTCTGCCCTTTTGATGCGTTCCTGCCTCACAAGCGGAAGAAGAAAGCCCGCGTTAATTTCCGGAAATGCTATGGCTGCGGCATCTGCCGGACGTCGTGCGTCAGGGAGGCCATCAGCCTCGTTGACCGGGCTTCCGTGCCGGAAGCCGCCTCTCTCTGGCTCTAAGACCTGGGATGCTTCCGTTTTCTCAGGTCTATCGGTTTCCCCGGGCTAATAAAGATCGTATCCCATACAATAGGGTCGGCCTCCCCGGTCTCAGTTGCGCAGACAAAGGACCATGAGGCGCGGTCCTTGCGATGGGTCAGCACCTTGCAGAAAGCGAACAACTAGCTCTTGAGTTTTAATCCCAGCTCATCCAGTTGTTTTTCGTCGACGGTCGAAGGTGAGCCGGTAAGGAGGCAGAGGGCGCTCGTGGTCTTGGGGAAGGGGATGACTTCGCGGATGGACTCCTCGCCGGCGAGGAGCATGACCATCCGATCGAAGCCCATGGCGATCCCGCCGTGGGGCGGCGTGCCGTAACCCAGGGCCTCGAGGAAGAAACCGAACTTTTTCTCGGCCTCTTCGGGGGTGAGGCCGATCGACTTGAATATCTTCCGCTGGAGGTCCATGTCATGGATCCGGATCGAGCCGCCGCCGATCTCGGTGCCGTTGAGGACGATGTCATAGGCCTTGGCCCTGACCCTGGTCGGATCGGACTCCAGGAACTCGAGGTCCTCCTCGTTGGGAGAGGTGAAGGGATGATGCACGGCGGCGAGCCGCCCTTCCTCCTCGTTCCACTCGAAGAGAGGGAAGTCGGTGACCCAGGCGAACCTGAATAGCTTTTGGCCGCGACATTTTTCGACGACGAAATCCTTGCGGAGTTCGCCGAGGACTTTGAGGGCGGGCATCTCCTTATCGGCCACCATGAGCAGGAGGTCCTCATCCCCGGCGCCGGACGCTTGCCAGAGGCCGGCGGCCCCGGCTTCCGCGACCTTGAACGACGTCTTCACCCCACCCTCGGCCTTTTTTGCCCAGAAAATTCCGGGCGCGCCGAGGCCGCGGACTTTGTCGTTCAGCTTGTCGAGCTGACTGCGGGAGAAGCTCCCGGCGCCTTCGACGGCGAGCCCTTTGAGAGCCGCTCCCCCTGCCAGCACCCTTTTCAGGATTTCGGAGTCCGCGGCCTTCCCGGCCTCCGTCAGGTCCCGGATCTCCATCCCGGCCCGGAGGTCGGGCTTGTCCGTCCCGTATTTCTCCATGCTCTCCTTGTAGGTCAGGCGGGGGAAAGGCGTCCAGACTTTTTCTCCGATGAGCTCGAAGACGGAGGCTACGAAGCCTTCGGTCAGCGCGTAGATGTCTTCCCGGTCGATGAAGCTCATCTCGATGTCGATCTGGGTGAATTCGGGTTGGCGGTCGGCCCTGAGGTCCTCGTCGCGGAAGCAGCGGACGATCTGGAAGTATCTGTCGAACCCGGAGATCATCAGGAGCTGTTTGAAGAGTTGCGGGGACTGGGGCAGGGCGTAGAATCGGCCTTTGTAGATGCGGCTCGGGACGAGGTAATCGCGGGCGCCTTCGGGTGTCGAAATGGTCAGAAAGGGCGTCTCGATCTCCAGAAAGCCGTTTGCGGCCAGATGGTTCCGGACGCGGAGGGCCGCTTCGTGCCTGAGCTTGAGGTTCCTCTGCATCGAGGTCCGCCTGAGGTCGAGGTAGCGGTACTTGAAACGCAGTTCCTCGGAGGCCTGCGTCTGGTCGGAGATGACGAAGGGCGGCACTTTGGATCCGTTGATGAGATTGAACTCAGCCGCTTCGACCTCGATCTCGCCTGTGGACATCTGGGGGTTCACGGACTTCGGCTCCCTTTTCTTCACGGTCCCCCGGACTCCGACCACGTTCTCCGGCCGGGCCTTCTTGGCCTCTTCCAAAAGTTCGGGGCGGTCCGTGTGGAAGACGACCTGGACGAGGCCCTGACGGTCTCTCATGTCGATGAAGAGGAGGTTCCCCATGTCGCGGACCTTCTGGGCCCAGCCGACGAGCGTCACGGTGTCGCCTTCGTGCCCGGCCCTGAGGTCTCCGCAATAGATCGTCCGTTTCCAGTTAGACATCGTGCGCTTGGCTTCGCTCATGGTCTTTCCTGAATGGCCCTGATGATCTCCTCCGGGGTCCCCTCGGTCTGGACGCCGGAACCCATGTCCTTGAGCGGATAGCGGCCCTTCTTGAGTTCGTCCTCACCGGCGATAACAACCCAGGCAGCCCCGAGCTTATTGGCCCGGCCCATGTGGGCTTTAAGCCCTTTGTCTTTGAACTCGAGAAGGCACTCGATCCCGGCCCGCCGGAAGAGCCTGGCCAGCTCCATCCCGACCTTCTTGGCCTCGTCCCCGAGATACGCGATATAGAGGACCTTTCTTGGGACAGGCTTGAACTCCGCGACGGAGAGCAGCCGCTCCATACCCATGGCGAAACCGATGCCGCAAAGGTCCGGCCCCCCGAATTCCTTCATCATGTCGTCGTAACGGCCGCCGCCGCAGATGGCGTTCTGGGCGCCGAGGTCCGCAGTGACGATCTCGAAGGCGGTCTTGGTGTAGTAGTCCAAGCCGCGCACCAGGAGGGGGTCGATCCTGTAAGGGATCTTGTAAAGGTCAAGGTAGGAACGAAAACGGGCGAAGTGGTCACAGCACTCGTCGCAAAGGTTGTCGATGATCCTGGGGAAAGAGGCGGCCGCTTCCCGGCAGGCTTCGATCTTGCAGTCGAAGATCCGGAGCGGGTTGGCGTCGATCTTCCTCCGGCAATCCGGGCAGAGGACGTCCCTCTTTTTCTCGGCTGCGGCCTTGAGCTCCCGGTGGTAGGCGGGCCGGCAGGCCTTGCAGCCGACGGAGTTGACCAGCGTTTCCGTCTCGGTCACATTGAGCCGGGCGAAGAGGGCGTGGGCCATTTCGATGATTTCGGCGTCGATGGCCGGGTCCTTTTCCCCGAAGACCTCGATGTCGATCTGGTGGAACTGGCGGTAACGGCCTTTCTGCGGTTTGTCGTAACGGAACATGGGGCCCATGAAATAAAACCGCAGGGGCTCGGGCTGGAGGTCCAGCCTGTGCTCGACGATGGCCCGGACGACGGACGGCGTGTATTCCGGACGCAGAGTGAGGGACCGGCCTCCCTTGTCGAGGAAGGTGTACATTTCCTTGACGACGACATCCGATGTCCGGCCCGTTCCCTTCTCGAAGAGATCGGTGGCTTCGAAGACGGGCGCCCGGAGCTCCCTGTAACCGTAAAGCTCGAAGGTCTGCCTGGCGGCGGCTTCGGCCCGCTGCCAGTTCCCGACCTCGGCAGGCAGGATGTCCTTCGTCCCCTTAATGGCGGCGATCTCTATTTTCGGCTGGGCGGCTTCGTTCATTTCTCGACGAAGACCCCCAGCTTGCGGACCTTCTGATAGCGCTCCGAAAGGAGCTCGTCGATCGGCTTGGATTCGAACTTCTTCAGAGTTTGTCCGAGGACCTTGTCCACGTTCCGGAACGTCTGTTCCGGATCGACGTGGGCGCCGCCGGGCGGCTCCGGGATGATCTTGTCGATGATCCCCAGCTCGAGGAGCTTCTCGGACCTGATCCCGAGGTTTTCGGCGGCCTGCTCCATCATGCTTTGATCCTTCCAGAGGATGGCCGCGCAGCCCTCGGGCGAAATGACCGAGTAAAAACTGTTCTCGAGCATGAGCAGGGCGTCGCCGAACCCGATGCCCAAGCCGCCGCCGCTCCCCCCCTCTCCGATGACGATGTTGATGATGGGGGTCCGGAGCCGGGCGATGACCTTCAGGTTGTTGGCGATGGCCTCGGCCTGGCCTCTTTCCTCGGCGCCGATGCCGGGGTAGGCGCCGGGGGTGTCGATGAAAGTCAGGACGGGGAAACCGTATTTCTCGGCGACGCGCATGACCCGGAGGGCTTTGCGGTATCCTTCAGGGTTGGGCTGCCCGAAGTTTCTATCGATGCGGGTCTTGGTCGTACGGCCCTTCTGATGGCCTATCAGGGCCACCGACCGTCCCTTATAGAAGGCAAGGCCGGAGACAATGGCCGGGTCGTCGCCGAAGCGCCGGTCGCCGTGCATCTCCATGAAATCCTGAAAGAGGACGGCGAAGTAATCCAGGCTGTAAGGCCGTTTGGGATGGCGGGCGATCTGAACGACGTTGACGGTCGTCAGGTCCGGCGAGATCCTGGCCCACTCCTGTTCGATCTCCAGCCGGAGGGCCGCGATCTTTTCCTTCCTCGACGGATCGTCGCTCTCCTGAAGCCGATCGATCTGCCCCTTGATCTCGACGATGGTCTTTTCCAGGCTGTAAAAATCGATGCTTTTTTCCATATTATCGCCTTAAAGCGAACACTTCCACCATCTATTCTATAGATTCGAGCGAAATAAAGTCAATGATTGCCCAAAATTGCCGATTCCAGAGAATGGATTCATGTCCCGGAATTCCGACTCACGTCCTATCGGCAATTTTGGGATGCCCTTTGCCGGGCGACCTCGAACAGGAAGATCGCGGCCGCTGCAGAAACGTTGAGGGAATTGATGCGGCCGAAGAGGGGGATGGACAGGACCTTGTCGCACCTTTTCCTGACGAGCGGCCGGAGGCCCTTCCCCTCCGAACCCAGGACGATGCCGACAGGCACCGTGTAATCGAACGTGTACCAAGGCTCCGTGCCTCCGCCCTCGGCCCCCACGAACCAAAGGCCGCGCTTCTTGAGCTCTTCCATCGTCTGGGCGAGGTTCGTGACTCGGGCGATCTTGACGTGTTCCAAGGCCCCGGCGGCCACGGTCGAGACCGTCTCGGTCAGGCCGGCTGACCGGTGCTCGGGCAGGACCAGGCCGTCGACACCGGCGCATTCGGCGCTCCGGATGATCGCGCCGAGGTTTTGCGGGTCCTCGATCTCGTCGAGGAGGACCAGAAATGGGGCCTTGGTACCGGCCAGGATCTCCTCGAGTGTCGAGAACTCTTTGGGCGAGATGAAAGCCACCACCCCCTGGTGATGATCCGCCAGCTGGTCGAGCTTGTGCTTGGGAACGAAGATACAGGGAATGCCGTTGGCCCGGGCTTGCTGAATGATCTCGCTGATCCGACGCGGCCCCATCTCTTTTTGGATAAAGATCTTATTCACCCGCCGGGGGGCGGACTTCAGGACTTCGAAGATGGGATTGAAGCGGCTGATTGTGTCCAAACCGGGCGTTTACCTCTGCTGAATGTCCTGCATCGAGAGCTTGGCCTGTTTGGTG
>CAZSMW010000484.1:0-7542 GCA_964607985.1 uncultured Eubacteriales bacterium | reverse complement strand
CGAGGACATCGCTTTCAACCGGCCGGCCGGAATGCTCTACAAAACCGAAAACCCGTTCGCCTGAGATCCCCGGCCCCCATATGAACGGCAATGAATACCGTCCTCAAGCCCCCGTAGCGGAGGGGGGAACCGACGGGACTGGTTCCCCGGGGTCCGGGGGAGTGAGGACGGTATTCATTGCCGTTCTTATCCCGTGGGGGGATTATCATGAAGAAATGGTATGAGGAAGTTTTCGAAAATTACGCCGAAGGCTATGACCGCGAAGTTTTCACCCGGGGCACCCTGGGCGAAGTCGATTTCATCGAGGCGGAAGCCGGCGGCGATCGCAAGAAAAAGATCCTGGATGTCGGCTGCGGCACGGGCCGCCACGCCGTTGAACTGGCGAAGCGGGGGTACGAAGTCACCGGCCTCGATCTCTCGGAAACGCTTCTCGGGAAAGCCCGGGCCAAGGCAGCCGAGGCCGGGGTCAAGATCGACTTCATCCGGGCCGACGCGCGGGATTTCCGTTTTGACGCGGCGTTCGATCTGGCGATCATGATCTGCGAAGGCGCCTTTCCTCTGATGGAAACCGATGACATGAACTTCCGGATCCTGGAGAACGTAACCCGCGCCCTGAAGCCGGGCGGCAAACTCATTTTCACGACGCTCAGCGCGCTCTTCCCTCTCTTCCACTCGGTCAAGGATTTTCTCAATGCGGGCGGCCAAAAGAGCGAAGGGAACACCTTCGACTTGATGACGTTCCGGGACCATTCCATGCTGGAAATCGCCGACGACGACGGCCGCCTGAAAACTCTCGTCTGCGATGAGCGATATTACACGCCCTCCGAGATCACCTGGCTGCTCAAGTCCCTGGGTTTCCGGACGAGTTCCATCCACGGAGCCAGGCTCGGCAAATTCAGCCGGGCGGACGCGCTGACGCCGGAAGACTTTGAGATGCTGGTCATCGCGGAGAAATAGAAACCGGCGGGACCGCCGGTTCCCGCCTTGCGCGGAGATCCTCTTCCGCATAAAATGGGTATCAAGATGAAGACCGCCATTTTGACGGCCCCGGGAAGGATCGAGATCCGCGAGTCCGGCGTCCCGGAGATCCGGAACGGAGACGATGTCCTTCTGCGGACGGCGCTTGTCGGGATCTGCGGCAGCGACATCCACTACTTCTCAGAGCCGCGGGTGGGCGACCTCGACCTCCGTTATCCCATCCGCCTGGGCCACGAATGCGCGGCCGTCGTTGAGGCGGTAGGCACAGGCGTAGAGCGCGTCAAGCCGGGGGACCGCGTTTCCGTTGAGCCGGCCGTCTCATGCCGGCAGTGCGACCAATGCCTGGCCGGGAGACCGCATACATGCCGTCATTTGCGCTTTCTCGGCAGTCCTGGCCAGCTCGACGGTTCCCTCGCCGAATTCCTCGTCATGCCCGAGCGCAATTGCCATGCCCTTCCCGAAGAGATGGACCTGGCGGGAGGCGTCCTGGCCGAGCCGCTTTCCGTAGGCCTTTGGGCGGTCGAACTGGCCGGAGAGATCAAAGGCCGGACTGCGGCCGTCCTGGGAGCCGGGCCGATCGGGCTAAGCGTCTGCCTCGGCCTTCAAGTCGAGTGCGCCCGCGGCGTCTTCGTGACCGAAAAGGTCCCCGCCCGCCTTGAGGCCGCCCGAACGGCAGGAGCGGATTGGACCGGGAATCCCCTCGAGACGGATATTGTAGCGGAGATCATATCCCGCGAGCCCCTGGGCCTCGACCTCGTTTTCGAATGCTGCGGCCAACAAGAGGCCATCGACCAAGCCGTCCTCCTCTTGAAGCCCGGGGGAACGATCGTCATGGTCGGCATCCCCCTCGATGAGCGGATCTCCTTCGACATCAGCCGACTGCGGCGCAAGGAGCTCCGGGTCCAGAACGTCCGCCGCCAGAACCACTGCTTGGATAGAGCCCTCGACCTCATGGCCACGGGGGGGATCGAGGCCGGCTTTATGGCCACCCATACCTTTCCGTTCGGGCGTGTCCAGGAGGCTTTTGAGACCGTTTTCGATCATCGCGACGGCGTCATCAAAGCGATGATCGCCATCGAAGGTTAGTGCGGATGAAGATTGTCATTTTCCTCGATGCTATTTCTTCTCCTGGGGTTTTTCGTACGTGAAGGCCTTGAGGAAATCCAGCGGCAGTGGGAAAATGATCGTGGAGTTCTTTTCGGCGGCGATTTCGGTCAGGGTGCCCAGGAAGCGGAGTTGAAGGGCCTGGGGATTCTGGGAAATGATGTCGGCGGCCTGGGTGAGCTTGTCGGCGGCCTGGAATTCGCCCTCGGCGTGGATGACCTTGGCCCGGCGTTCCCGCTCGGCCTCGGCCTGCTTGGCGATGGCCCGGACCATGTTCTCCGGTAAGTCGACCTGTTTCATCTCGACGAGCTGGACCTTGATGCCCCAGGAGTCGGTGTGCTGTTCGATAATCTCCTGCAGGCGGGCGTTGAGCTTGTCCCGCTCCGAGAGAAGGTCGTCGAGCGGCACTTGGCCGAGGAGACTCCGCAGGGTCGTCTGGGCCAGCTGGGAGGTGGCGTAGATATAATCCTGGACCTCGATCACGCACTTGAGCGGGTCAATGACCCTGAAGTACAGGACGGCGTTGACCTTGACCGTGACGTTGTCCTTGGTGATGACGTCCTGCGGCGGGATGTTCATCGTGATGAGCCGCAGGCTGATCCTGACCATGCGGTCGATGGGGGAGAAGACGAGGATGAGGCCCGGCCCCTTGGGCTGGGGCAGGAGGCGGCCGAGACGGAAGATGACCCCCCGCTCGTACTCTCTCAGGACCTTGATCGAGTTCAGGATATAAAGGACGATGAGCCCCATGATGATGATCGGATAAGTGATCATGGTTTCTCTCCTTGCGTGGGCAATGAATCTCCCCTCCTATCCATAGCGGAACTATATCTCCGGCCGGGCGGCAATGTCAATCGCCCTGAATAGCGGAGCCCGAAGAGCATGTGGGATTACTGGAATTTTCCGACGAGGGATTGATACTCGTCCTCGCGGATTTTCTTATAGAACCTGCGCTTTTCCAGGATCATGCGGCACCGCCGGTTGAGCCACCCCTTGGATTCGCGCGGGTCGGTCGTGACGGGGCGTGGGATGACGGCCGTCAGGCGGACAATCTCCTCCAGGGAAAGCTCGAAAACATCCCTGCCGAAATAATGGCGAGAGGCGGCCACTCAGTTGTCATCTATCGCTCTTTATTATTATCCGGAGCATCGGGCCCCAAAGACTCGTTGGACTTGCCCTGGCCTAAACTCCCGGGGTCCTCCGCCCCTGGGGTTTTATTCCGGTCTCGTCCTTCGCTTCCATCGATACCCTTTCCCGCAGGCTCGCGCTTCTTCAATTCCTGGCTTTTCTTCGTCGTTAACTTCGCCGTCTTCAGCCATTTGACATCCCTGGCGATCTCCGCCTTCCCTCTCACCACCCTGTAGGCCGAACCCGTCACGTTTATCTTGGCCATGATATTGGCACCTCCTTACTGAAAATCATAGTACTCTTGCCACCCTTGCTTCAATCCCTTTCTCTGCTCGCCCCGCTTCGCTTCGGGAACGTTCTATTATCTTTTTCTTGATCTCATCTCGGCATTTTTAAGGTTTTCGGCAACTCGATATTTAACGATTTTGCCTATCAATTTCAACGGTAGTGGTTTGCAACAACTCACGCTTGAATGCCTGAATCGCACTCGGCGTTGGATAGAATCCAGCATCTTACTCACCGAACATCTCGGTGATGAGCCGCCGGAGGGAGGAGGCCTCGTCATCGGAGAGAGCGTTGATCCTCGATTCCAGGCGGGTCTTGCTGACAGCCCGTATCTGGTCGACCGCGATCTCCGCCGGGCGGCCTTCGCACCGGACCGGCAGCCGGCAGCGCCATGCCGGATGAAGCCGGCTGGTTATCGGACAGACCGTCACGGCCTGCATCCGGGCATTCAATTCATCCAGGCTGACGATGACCACCGGCCTCGTCTTGGCCATTTCCGCCCCACGAGAGGGATCCAAGTCTGCCCACCGCACTTCGTATCGTTTGACGGCTTCCTTGCGCGAGTGGGGTCTTGATACGTAGGGGGATCTCTTTTCCCCGACCTTTCCCCCCTTCGACGCTTCCCAAGGGACCGAATCCAATCCGTCCCCGTCCAATACATCCCATTCGCTCCAATCTTCGTTCGCGGCCGCCATCTCCCGGGCCGTATCCTCCCAGGTGAGCTTCTCGACGATCGGACCCGCGGACCGGAGGAGGATCCCATCGGCTCTTTCGTCCATGATCAGTACGGAACCGACAGAATAACGCTTCAACGACGAGGCCGGCAGGCGGACCCCCCGGGAGTTCCCGATCCGAGCGACCTTGAGCTTCTGAGTTCTCATCTTCAGCTCTCCTCAAAATGAATCGCTCCATAAAACACGACGTTATTACTGTAGTTACATCGGAAAGGAATGTCAAGGCTTGAATCAATTCGGTAACATTTCTTCTCGAGACGGCGGAGGCTTTCGGCTACAAACCGAAGCTTCAGATAGTCGATGAAAGGACTTGCGCCGGGTGCTCTTCCATCATTTCGACAGGTTCCTGACGGAGGATGAGAGTCGTTTCGAGCGGGAGTACAGGCTTTGCAGTCCTCAGGCGCGAAGCGAATGAGGGCGGGTTTTTCCGGCCGATCGTGATGAACGTCAACTATTATTTCCGGATGACCGTCTTCATGTAGCAGTTGATCAGTTTATGCTCGTCTTTCGCCAACCGGATCAGATTGAAGGCGTTGAGCTCCTTGGGGATCTCGGGCTCGTTGGCATGTCCGGTCAGCCGAAACACCCAGTTCGTCAGGCTGATGATGCGGTCGGTCTCGGAGCCCTGGCCGGCGACCGTTTCCAAATCGTAGGTGTCGCGAAGCTTTTTGAGATTTTCATCCGCCGGGGCGGCATAGGTGAAATTCACCTCGAGGGGATATCCCGGGCGCTCGGCCGAGAAGGCGGAATGCTTTTTCAAGAGGCCCGACCATTGCCTCCCCAGAGACACATTCTGGCTGCGATCGCGCGCCATCGGGATGACGAAAACGATGACCAGGACTGTGACGGCAATAACCGCCGCGGCCATTATTAATGCTTTGATTCTTTTGATTTTCATAATTCAGTCCTTAAACGAATTCCGGGGACGCTAACCATTATATAATACGTAAGAGAAACGCCTAGTGGGTCCGGGATAGTCCCTGGAAAGGGACTTCACTATCGATCCGGAGCCTGATTATCATCTGACCGGACAGGCCCCTGGAACCAGCCGGCTGCCGCAGAGCTAAAAGTAAAAATTCGTGATCATGGGGAGCGGGAGTCTGTCGTCTTTCAGCCTGCGCGAATAGATGTTCCGTTCCCATTTGCACTTCGGGCTCGATTTTCGCATTTTTCGTTGTCATTGACATCACAGAGCGGCCGGAAGTATATTACCAATGTGGTTAAGCGGGGAAATTCATCGGTCGGAGCGAGAATTCGTAGCATCGCGGAAAAAGGAAACCCTTATTCTTTCAATACCCTATGAGGGCGGCTACACCGCTATGTATTTGCCGTTTCCAGCGTGAGCCGGATTTTGGTGTGACAAGTGTGGACTATACTTTCGCCGATTTGATAGCGCGCGCCGAGAGACCGGCGTAAAAAAGCGCCTTTGAGGCAATATGACAACCTTATCGTCCGATACCCGTTATGAGGCCGAGCATGTTCAGATCGGACTGATGCGGCAGGCTCCGGCCTGGCGCAAGCTGCACCTGCTGGCGCAGATGAACAGCACCGTGCAAACATTCGCCATGAGCGGCCTGCGAGCGCGCTATCCGCACGCCACGCCCGCCGAGTTGCGCCGGCGTCTGGCCGATTTGTGTCTTGGCCCGGAACTGGCCGAGCGGGTGTATGGCCCGTTGGCGGCGAAGGATGAGAACTGATGCCGAATGAGCCGATTGCCGTGACGCTGTTGGTAATTGATGCGATGGATGCGTTGGGCGTGCCGTATCTGATCGGCGGCTCGTTGGCGAGCGCGGTGCATGGCGTCCTGCGGGCGACGCTGAACACCGACCTGGTGGCTGACCTGCGCTTGGAACACGCCGAGCCTCTGGCGCGCGCCCTGGGCGGGACATTCTATGTGGACGCCGAATCCATCCGGGAAGCGGTCTTGCACCAGCGCAGTTTCAATGTCATCCATCTTGAGACAATGTTCAAGGTAGATGTCTTTGTTGTAAAAAAGCGGCCGTTTCATCACTCGCAAATGGAGAGACGCCTGGCTCAGGTGATCGCGACCGATCCGGATCGCACGGCCTACGTTGCCACAGCCGAAGACACAATCCTGGCCAAGCTGGAATGGTATCGCATGAGCGGAGACGTTTCGGAGCAGCAGTGGCGCGATGTGCTGGGCGTAATGAAGGTGCAGGCCGACCGGCTTGATCTGGCCTACCTGCGCCAGTGGGCGGCTCAATTGAATATCTCGGACTTGCTCGAACGCGCGATTAAAGAAGCCGGATTTTTGGACGCCGATAAGCGCGGGTAAACGCTGAGGGTTCATGTCTTATCTGCACGCATCAGTGGAAATCTGCGTCCTGAGAGAAACTATGGAAAACTGATCGAAGTCGCCCTGCCGGCAGCCGAGGAGAGCGGGGAATATTTCTACCGTCCTCATATGCTTTTCGGGCTCGATTTTCGCATTTTTCGTGGTCAAGTTGGGAGATTTATCTCATCCGAATCCATTGTTCTTTTTTCCTTCGGTCGCGGATGAATTGACCCCCATCCTCCTCTCTGTTATGATGCGCCTACATCATAAAACAGCGTAAGAAGCGTCGATGAAATGTCCCGCCTGTCAAACGGATAATCCTTCGGACTCCAAGTTCTGCAAGGAGTGCTCGACCCCTTTTCCCAAGCGGAAGGATATTCCTTTCTCTCAGACAGAGACACTCAATCAGCCGATAAAAGAGCTTACCGCCGGCACGAGCTTTTCAGGCCGCTACCAGGTCATCGAGGAGCTCGGTAAAGGCGGGATGGGAAATGTCTATAAGGTCTTCGATACCAAAATCAAGGAAAAAATCGCTCTCAAGCTGATCCGTCCCGAGCTCGCCCTCGACGCCGAAGCCCTCGAACGATTCAGCCGGGAGATGAACCTGGCGCGAAAGATCAGCCACCGGAACGTCTGCCGGATGTTCGATTTAGGCGAGGCGGACGGCGTCCACTTCCTGACGATGGAATATGTCTCCGGTGAGGACCTCAAGACCATGATCTGCATGTCGGGGAGCCTCGTCATCGGCACCGTCCTCAGCATCGGGAAGCAGGTCGCCGAAGGACTGGCCGAAGCCCATAGCCTGGGCATCGTTCATCGCGACCTCAAACCTCAGAATATCATGATCGACAAAGGCGGGAACGCCAAGATCATGGATTTCGGGATCGCCCGGTCGATGCGGGTAAGGGGCGTCACCGGGCCGGGGGTCATGCTCGGGACGCCGGAGTATATGTCGCCCGAGCAGGCCGAAGCGAAGGACATCGACCATCGCTCGGATATTTATTCGTTGGGCATCAT
>CAZSMW010000483.1:0-20485 GCA_964607985.1 uncultured Eubacteriales bacterium | reverse complement strand
GGTCGAACAGCGCCGTGCTTTACCTTGCGAAATTCGGGACGGAACACCTGAAACCCTTCATCAATATAACCTTCCGGTTTCAGAAGCGGGTCAAGGTCTCGAACGGAACAATCACCTTTTCAGCCGATGTCTTCAACGTCTTCAACAGCGCAGTCGTCCATAATCGGTATGCCAAGCTTCACGGCACATTGGCCCTGCCCAATAATGCTTTTGCGGTCAATCCGACCGATTTCACGGCCAAGAACATTCTGAATCCCCTGGCGGCCCGACTCGGAGTCCGGTTCAACTTCTGATCGGGGATTGTGACCATCGCTTCCGGGCCCCTTCCTTCATCCGGAGGGAGGGGCCTTTTATTATCGGGAAACGCGCCTTGCGTTTTTCGGAGGAGTCCGATCGTCGGAGAAACCGAAGGCACGCGCGGGAATAAAGTTAAAAAGGAGACGGCTATGAATTATGTCGTCCGGTTCGTCGTATGCGTGTTCGTGGGCGGGGGGTTGCTCGTTGGCGGTGCCCTGGGGTTTCCCTCCGCCATGGACAATCCCCAAAAAGGCGCGGCCAGGGTCGCGGACCTTGTCCATGAACTGATGATGGTCTCGACCCCGACCCGGAGCCAAGCCGAGTACCAGAAGGCGTTGGAATCCTATCGCCGTATTCAGAAAACACTGTCGGGCGTCAATCGGGAGGATCTAGATCTCGAGAACCAGGTCGATTATGATTTATTGGACGCGGGGTTGAAGATCCGCATTAGGGAATTGGAGAAAATTCGAACGTATGAAGTGAATCCGGAATCGTACCTCGCCGTCAACGCGGCGAGCGATCTTCTGCTCCGTCCGGAGTCTAACCCGGAGAGTGCGATCCGGGCCGCCATCCGCGAGCTCAAGAATCTCCCCGTGATCCTGGCCAGCGGCAAAAAAAACCTCAAGAATCCCGCTCGGATCTGGACCGAAAACGCACTTTATCAAGCCGGGTATGCCAAAAAATTCCTGAGCGATGAACTCGGTCAGGTGACGGTCGATAACGCTGTCCTCAAAAAAGAATTAATGGACGCGGCGGCCAAGGCGGTCAAGGACGTCGAGGACTATGAAGCCTGGATGAAGGCCGATCTCATGCCCCGCTCGACGAGGACGCCGACCTGGGACCCTCAGGACCTGGAGTATATCCAAAAGGTCGGGAACCAGCTGGATGATTATCCCCTCGCTGTCATGTTGAAAATCGGGCTGGAAGAAGAAATAAAGTGCACCGAAGAAATGACCGCCCTGGCTAAGAAGATCCATCACTCGGGAGATCTCAAGAAAGTCTGGGACCTGATGAAAGACGATGCTCCGCCCTGGGAAGGCGTCGTGCCGCTGGCCCGTAACTATGTCGATCTTATGACGAACTGGCTCAAGGGCCCCGGTTCCCACCTCATGACCATTTCGGACCGGATCGAATACGGGGTCGCTATCTGCCCCCCCATGAGCCGCCGGCCGCTGTCTTTCGGAGGGGCTTACACCGATTCCCGTTTTCCCGGAGGACGAGTGGGCGGGTATTACGTCATGACCCCGTTGGAAGACCGCCTGACGCCCGAGGAAAAGGCGAGCCGCATCAAGGGCTACAATCCTTATCAGGTGAACATCACCTCCTACCACGAATGGCTTGGCCATATCATCCAGCTCAATACCTTTACCTTGCGCCCGGATAAGCGGCCGATCAGGGGCGACTTGGGGGAAGGCTCCGGGTTTTCCCAGTCCTGGAGCTTCTATCTGGAAAAACTCATGGAAGACGAAGGATTTTTTAAAACCCTGCCGTATATGGATGAGCTGAAGACCCGCATGGGCAGGTTGCAGATGCGCATGTGGCGCATCCAGCGGATCATCACCAAAATCAAAATGGCCAAAGGCGAGATGACTTTCGAAGAGGCCGTGGATGCTTATGTCAATAAAATCGGCATGGAGTATGGGAACTCCTATATCGAAGTGCAGCGCGATTCGGGCTACTGCCGGCCGCCGGGGAGCGAGATCATCGGTGAGATGGAGATCTTGAAACTCCGGGACGACTACAAGCGCTACATGGGAGAGCATTACACCATCAAGAAGTTTCACGACACACTCATCAGCCTGGGCGAGATCCCCTTCAAGCAGATGCGTCGCCTTATTTTCGGGGAGTAGAGGACGAGGAAGGCGCCTGTCCGTGGCGACCCCGAGATGATCGCGGAAGGAACGTGCCGGGAATCAGAAGGAGGCAAGATTTCGTGAAAAAAAATGCCGGGCCGGCTATCTTCGCCGTTCTCATCATCCTCAACCTCTTCTCTTCCTGTTCTCCGGAAACGCGGCCGGACGCAGCCGCCCCCCCCGCCGTTGCCGGATACGATGACCTTCTTCCCTTGTTCAGGGAGTGGCGTGAATTCCAGAAGCCGGTGATGACCGGCGGCGTTCCGGACTACACGCCGGCGGCCATGAAAGAGCAGATCGCGGGTCTGGAAAAGTTGAAAAGCCGGCTGGCGGCCATCGATCCCTTGTCCTGGCCGATTCCTCAGCGTGTGGATTATCTCCTTGTCCGGGCGGAGATGAACGGCCTGGAGTTCGACCATCGGGTCCTCCGGCCTTGGTCTCGCGATCCCGGCTTCTATAATGTGATCAATTTTGAGTTCGCTCCCCAGATGTACGGTGCGCTCGTTGTTCCCACATTGCCTTTGGCCGAGAAGGACATCCCCGAATTTCGAATGAAGCTCCGGGCCATCCCCAAGATCCTGGAACAGGCGAAGGGGAATCTGGTCGAGGAGGCAAGGGATCTCTGGTTCTTGGGGCTTCGGGTGAAAAAGAATGAAGCGGTCCTCCTGGCCAAACTCTCTGTTGACCTAGCGAAATATCATCCGGGCCTTGTCCCGGATGCGTTCCGCGCCGGAGAGGCCGTGGACGATTTTCGCGGTTGGATCGAGGGTAAACTGGCCGCGATGACGGCCGCCTCCGGTATCGGCGTCGACAACTATAACTGGTATATGAAAAATGTCCTGCTCGTCCCCTATACCTGGCGGGAGCTCGTGACCATGGTTGAAAGGGAGCTGCAGCGGGCGACGGCCTTCCTTAAACTAGATGAGAACCGGAACCGCCGGCTGTCCCCGCTCAAACCTATCGCGACCGAGGAAGAATTCAGGCGCCGCTTCGATGAGAGCGCCAGGTTTCTCATGGAATTCATGCGACGGGAAGAGATCATGACCGTGCCGGACTGGCTTCATGTCGGGCCTTTCGACGGAAAATTCACAGCCGCGAGCGGATCTCTGGATTTTTTCACCCAGGTCGAGTACCACGACCCTCAACCGCTCCGCTGCCACGGCACGCACACCATGGATGAGCTGCGCGAGGCTCGGAACACCCATCCCATCCGGGGCGTGCCGCGCCTGTACTTCATCGACGGGACCCGGGCCGAGGGATTGGCCGTAGGGAATGAGGAGATGATGCTTCAGGCGGGCTTGTTCGAGAAAAATCCTCGGGCGCGGGAGCTGGTTTACATCCTGCTGGCCAATCGCGCCGCCCGGGCCTTGGGCGACCTGAGAATGCATTCCAATGAATTTACTTTGGAGCAAGCCGTCGATTTCGCCGTGTCCTGGACGCCCCGCGGCTGGCTGCCTCGGGACGGCGATACCATTTGGTTCGACGAACAGCTCTACCTCCGAACGCCGGGGTATGGCATGGGGTACGTGGTAGGTAAAATACAGCTGGAGAAATTCATGGCCGACCGGGCCCGGCAACTCGGGGACCGGTTCGTCCTCAAGAACTTCATGAACGAGTTCATCGCCTCGGGCATGATTCCCATCCCGTTAAGCCGTTGGGAAACAACGGGCCTGGAAGATGAAGTCAAGAAACTCTGGTGAGGGGCGGTTTGAGGCACGTAAAAATGGGGTCCCGAGCGATCTTTTTCGACACCATGACGAGGGATAAAAAACAATGAACAAACAGGCTTTTCGTATCGTTTGCTGGATGGTCCTTGTCTTATCGATATGTACGGGATGTTCATCTCGAACGCCCAAGGATGCGGCGGATCAAGCGCCGCCGTCGGCTTCCGCCCTCGCGAGCACGAAATACGAGGACTTGGTGAGCCTTTTCAAAGAATGGCGGGAGTTTCAGAAGCCGAAAATACTGAACGGCGTGCCCGATTATACGGCCGCGGCCATGGCGAAGCAGCATCAAGACCTTGCGTCTTACCGAAGCCGGCTGGAGGCCATCGACCCTTCGTCTTGGCCGGAGGTGCAGCGGACGGATCACCTCCTTGTCCGGGCCGAGATGAACGGGCTGGAGTTCGATCACCGAGTGTTGCGGCCCTGGTCGCGCAACCCCTGTTTCTATGAAGTCATCAATCCCGAGGCCCCGGAGAAATTCCATGAAGGATCGAATGTCGAGGGCGTGCTCCATATTCCGGTCATGCCCGTGGCGGAAAAGGACCTTTCCGAATTTCGGATGAAACTCCGGGCCATCTCCCGGCTTTTGGTCCAGGCGAAAGTGAACCTGACCGAGGACGCCAAGGACCTTTGGTTCCTCGGAATCCGCAAGAAGAAAAGTGAAAGCGCGGTGCTGGACAACCTCATCCAGGCTCTCTCCAAGCACCACCCGGACCTGGTGGTGGACGCCCAAGCGGCCAAGGCGGCTGTGGACGAGTTCCGCGGCTGGCTCGAGGAAAAATATATAACTCTGAAGACCCCCTCCGGCGTCGGCATCGAGAATTACAACTGGTACATGAAAAACGTCCACCTCGTCCCCTATACCTTTGAGGAGCAGATGGTCCTCGTGGAGAGGGAATTGGCCCGGGCCACGGCCTTCCTGAAGATCGAAGAGAACCGGAACCGCAAGCTTACTCCGCAGTTGCCGATCGACTCCGAGGCGGAATTCAAGCGCCGTTTCGAGGAGGCCGCAAAAGGCCTGATGGAATTCCTGCGCAAGGAGGAGATCTACACTGTTCCCGAATGGCTCCATGTCGGGCCGTTCGAAGGAGCGTTCATCACGGAGAGCGGCGCCCGGGATTTCTTCACCCAGATCGAATACCACGATCCCATGGCCATGCGCTGCCATGGCACGCACACCATGGACGACCTGCGCGACGAGCGCGACACGCGTGATCGTCCCATCCGTGGTCTGGCGTCCCTCTACAATATCTGGGATACACGGGCCGAGGGTTTGGCCACGGCGCACGAGGAGATGATGCTTCAGGCGGGACTGTTCAACGATCGGCCGCACTCCAAGGAACTCATCTACATTCTGCTGGCCAACCGTGCCGCCCGCGCTCTGGCCGGCCTGAAAATGCAATCGAACGAGTTCAGCCTGGATGATGGCGTGAAATATAGCGTCGAGGGAACGCCGCGCGGCTGGCTGCCGGCCAACGGTGAGACGGTCTACGACGACTTGAGGCTCTATTTGCTCCAGCCCGGATATGGAGCGAGTTACGTCATCGGCAAAGTCCAGATCGACAAGCTCATGGCCGATCGGGCCAATCAGCTCGGCGACAAATTCGTCCTCAAGTCGTTCATGGACGAGTTCATTGCTGCGGGCATGATTCCGATCGCCCTGACGCGCTGGGAAATGACCGGGCTTGACGATGAGATCAAGAAACTGAGATGATCCGCGTCTTCCCGTCCTGGTCCCGGCGCGGCGGGAATTTCTATTGAATGGAGGCGTGATTCATGAAAAAGCGGACATCCTATGTCTTGATCGCGGCGGCTCTCGCTCTCGCCGCGTGTTCTCCCGGAACGACGAACAAGGCCGTCCCGGACCAATCAACAGCCGCGACCGCGGCTCCCAGCGCGAATTATGACGACCTGGTCGCCCTTTTCAAGGAATGGCGTGAATTCGTCAAGCCGAACATCGTCGGAGGGGTGCCCGACTATTCGGCAGCGGCGATGAAGGCGCATTACGCGGGCCTGGAAAAGTGGCGGGGGCGGCTGGCGGCGATCGATCCATCCGGCTGGACGTTGTCGCGTTGGGCGGATTATGAGATCGTTCGGGCCGAGATGAACGGTTTCGAGTTCGACCACCGGGTTCTCCGGCCCTGGTCCAGGGACGCGTGTTTCTACACCGTCCTCCAGGATTCCCCTCCCGATGTCCCCGCCCGGGAAGGCCCGGAACTCTATGGAACGCTCCTTCTCTTCGCCTACTCTTTCCCCCTGTCGGAGACCGATATTCCCGTCTTTCAGGCCAAGCTCCAGGTCATTCCCAGGATTCTGGAGCAAGCCAAGGTCAACCTCGTCGAGGATGCCAAGGATTTATTCAGTCTGGGAATCCGGGTGAAAGAAGAGGAAAGCGCCATCCTGGGGAACCTCATCAAGACTCTGGCCAAGCATCATCCCGACCTTGTCAGCGACGCCGAGCGGGCCAAGGCGGCCGTGGATAATTTCCGCGGCTGGCTCGAAGAAAAGCACGAGACCATGTCCGCGCCGTCGGGCATCGGGATCGAGAATTACAATTGGTACATGAAGAACGTCCATCTCGTTCCCTACACGTGGGACGAGCAGGTAGCTATCCTCCAGCGGGAGCTGGAGCGCTCTTTGACTTTCCTTAGGTTTGAGGAGAACCGTAACCGCAGTTTGCCCAAGCTGACGATGGCCGCGAGCGCCGGGGAATATGATAAGCGCCGCCGAGAAGCGGTCAAGGAGTTTATGGATTTCATCCGGGATGAGGGGATTTTCTCCATGCCCGATTATCTGGGATTGAGTTCGGAGTCGGGTGGATTCTCGACCTCGGCCGAACCGGTCGATTTCTTTCTCCAAGTCGAGTACCGCAATTCACTCCCTCTGCTGTGCCACAGCATGCACACCCTCGACTTGCAGCGGTTGGGGCACGAGACCCACCCCATCCGAAGCGTGCCCCTGCTCTACAACATCTGGGATTCCCGGTGTGAAGGCTTCGCCACCGCGTTTGAGGAAATGGCCATGCAGGCGGGGCTGATGGAAAAAAATCCGCGAGCCCGTGAGCTTGTTTATGTCATGCTCGCCAACAGAGCGGCCCGGGCCATGGGCGATCTGATGATGCATGCCAACAAGTTCACTCTCGACCAGGCGGTCGATTACGCCTGTCGGTGGACACCCTATGACTGGCTGCGCCGGGACAGGGACACGGTCTGGACCGACATGCGCATTTACCTCCACCAGCCGTTCTATGGAGCGAGCTACGTCATCGGCAAGGCTCAGATCGACCGATTGATGGCCGACCGGGCGGATCAGCTCGGTGACAAGTTCACGCTCAAGGAATTCATGGACGAGTTCATCGGCGCCGGCCTCATTCCCATGTCGCTCATCCGCTGGCAGATGACCGGCCTCGACGATGAAATGAAAATATTGGGGAAGTGAGACCAAAACAGCCCGCGGAATGAGGAGACTTTATATGACAGGATATCAAAGAAAATCCGGAGTTCGTCTGATTGTGGCCTCGATTGGGGCGATGCTGATCATGCCGGTCGCCGCCCAGACCCGGCGTTCGACGCAGATAATGGGGCCCTCACCGCTGGCCGGGGGTCCGGGCCTGTTCCAACAACTCAAGTACCGTCATATCGGTCCGGTGGGGAACCGGGTCGTCGCCGTCGCGGGTGTTGCCGGAAATCCTCTCATCGCTTACGCGGGCGCGGCCTCGGGGGGGATCTTCAAGACGATCGACGGCGGCGTCCGCTGGGAACCGGTCTTTGACGGCCAGGACGTGTCTTCCATCGGGTCGCTGGCCATCGCCCCCTCGGACTCCAACGTCGTCTGGGCGGGGACGGGCGAGACCTTCATCCGAAGCAATATCTCCATCGGTAACGGCATTTACCGGTCGACCGATACTGGAAAGACCTGGACGCGAACAGGCTTGGAGAAAACGGGACGTATCGGACGGATCGTCATCGACCCCCGCAATCCCGACATCGTATTTGCGGCGGCTCTGGGTCATTGCTACGGCCCGCAGCCTGAGCGCGGCGTATTCCGGACGGTCGATGGCGGCAAAAGCTGGGAGCGGGTGCTGTTCGTGGACGAGAACACCGGATGCGCGGACATCGTGATGGATCCCCGAAACCCTCGGATCCTGTTTGCAGCCATGTGGCAGGTCGAGATCAAGACCTGGGGAAAATTCAGCGGCGGTCCCGGCAGCGGGATTTTCGTCTCGCGCGACGGAGGCGCGACGTGGAAACGGCTCTTGGGCCGAGGCCTGCCTCCTCCTCCTCTGGGCAAGATCGGACTTGCCGTCGCGGCCTCCAATCCCGATCGTGTCTACGCCTTGATCGAAACGGGAGACGGCGTTCCCTGGCAGGGGAAAGAAACATCCGAAGGAGTCCTCTGGCGTTCAGATGACGGCGGCGAAAACTGGTCGCTCGTCAGTTCGGAGACGGTCCTCACGCAACGGCCCCATTACTACACCCGCTGCGCTGTTTCGCCTGTGGACGAAAACGAAATATATTTTTGCGCCTTGCGGGTCAGCCTTTCGCTCGATGGAGGGAAAACGACGGCGGACCTCAACCAGCCCGGCCCCGACAACCACGACATCTGGATCGACCCGAAAAATGCGGATCGGATCCTGGTCGGCCACGACTTCGGCATCAGCATCTCGCTCAACCGGGGAAGGAGCTGGGATAAAATCGAGCTGCCCATTGCCCAGATGTACCACGTGGCCGTGGACAACCGCGTCCCTTACTATGTCTATGGAAACCGGCAGGATGGGCCTTCCTTCCGAGGGCCGAGCAACGCTCTTTTGGAAGAGAATGATGAGATCCCGTCCGGTATGTGGATAGGCGTCGGCGGGGCCGAATGCGGATTCGCGGTGCCCGACCCGGTGGACAACAACATCGTCTGGTCGGGGAATTATGGAGGGCTTCTCGAGCGGTTCGATGTTCGGACGCGTCACCGCAGCAGCGCCTCGGTCTGGCCGGACGCGTCCGGAGGATGGCCGGCGGCGGACCTGAAATACCGCTTCAACTGGACATTTCCCATCGCCATCTCCCCTCACGACCACAACCGCGTTTATGTCGGGAGCCAGTACGTCCATATGACCACCGATGCCGGACAAAGCTGGACTCTCATCAGCCCCGATTTGACAACCAACGATAAAAGCCGTCAGCAAGCATCTGGCGGATTGTCCGAAGACAATCTTGGCGTAGAGTATGGCTGCACGTTGTTCGCTCTGGTCGAATCTCCCCTGGAGAAGGACGTGATCTGGGCCGGGTCGAACGACGGCCTCGTCCATGTGACACGCGATGGAGGAAAGAACTGGACAAATCTCGCCCCGAACTTCCCTAACCTTCCGGCCTGGGGGACGGTCAGCAATATCGAACCCTCGAGGTTTGAAGCGGGGAAATGCTATGTGACATTCGATTTTCACCAGATGAACAACCGCGATCCCTATGTCTATAAAACCGCGGATTACGGCCGGACCTGGACCTTAATCAGTACTGGAATTCCGCGGAGCATGCTGAGCTACGCCCACTGCGTGAGGGAAGACCCGGTCCGTAAAGGGCTTCTGTACCTGGGCACCGAAAACGCTCTTTATCTCTCGCTAGACGACGGCGAGAATTGGCGTCCTCTGCAAACGAATCTGCCGCAGGCCCCGGTGCACTGGCTCGTCGTTCAGGAAAGTTTCAACGACCTTGTTGTGGCTACGTACGGCCGCGGATTCTGGATCATGGACGATATTACCCCCCTGCAACAGCTTACAGCCGAGGTCCTGGCCGGGGAAGCGCATCTTTTCGCGCCACGGCCCGCCTACCGGTTCCGAACCCTCTCCTATACGATGACCCGGCCGCAGGACCCGTGCACCGGCCGGAATCCGCCTTTCGGTGCATCGATCAATTATTACCTCAAGGCGACGCCGGCCGGCGAGGTCAGGATTTCGATTCTGGACGAAAAAGGGGATGTCCTGAAACAAATGGTAGGAAGCAAGGATCCCGGCATCAATCGCCTTTGGTGGGACCTGAGATATGAGTCATCGACGGAGGTCCGGCTGAGGACCGCTCCCTTGAAACCGCCGCACGTCGCGCTGGGCCCGGAGGGCTGGCGACCGTTGCTGAGCGATGGCGGCGTCACTCCGCTGGCCGCGCCCGGCGTTTACATTGTGAAAGTCACGGTCGGCGGCAAGGAATTTACCCAAAAGCTCGTCATCAAGCCTGATCCCAACTCAGATGGCACCGAGGAGGATGTCCGGGCGCAGGTCCGGATGCTTCTCGGCTTGAGGGCGGACTCCAGCCTTGCGGCGGACATGATCAATACCATCGAGTGGTTGCGCAAGCAGACCGGCGACTTGTCATTGGTTCTCAAGGACGGGCTTAAATCCCCGGTAACGGCGGACGTCGCTAAGGCCGCCGCCGCATTTGAAATCAGGCTCATCGATCTTGAGGAGGAGTTCATCCAGGTCCGGAATGCGGGTCCGCGGCAGAATAACACACGGTTCCCGACTCGGCTTTATGACAAAATCGCCGGACTGGTCGGCGACATTCTAATGTCGGACTTCAAGCCCACGGCACAGGCGGCTGAGGTTCGTATGATGTACCAGGAGCGGCTCGCCTCTGGCCGGAGAGAACTGGACAGGCTGATCAATGAGGATCTCGTTGCCCTCAACCGGATGCTCAAGGATATTAATGTCCCGAACATTGTCGTCGTGAAAAAATTCTGATAACATGATGATGTGCGGCGTCTCCTCGGGGAGTTATTTAGACTCCGCGTGATATTTCCCATCAAAGTGAAGGGCAAACCATGAAACGACGGAGCTTTTTTCTCACCATCGCTCTTTGTGCCAGCCTGCTCTTTTCCGGCCAGAAGACCGCTGAAAAGGATCTGGCGGCAAAGCACAAGGACTGGCTGAAACTCGTCAACTACATCATTCTTTCCGTCGAACGGGATGTCTTCCTTAGTCTGGCCAGCGAGATGGACAGAGATGTCTTCATCGAGAGATTCTGGAAACAACGCGACCCAACCCCCGGGACGCAGGCGAATGAATACAAGGACGAGATCATGAAGCGCTTCGCTTATGTCAACAAGTTCTTCAGTCGGGGGACGACCCGGGAAGGCTGGATGACGGACATGGGGCGGATCTATATGATTCTGGGCGAGTCCCAAGGCATTGAACGGTTTGAGCCCCTCGGCATCTATTCCTGCCAGGCCTGGTCCTATTACGGGGAACCCGGGAAGAACCTGCCGACCCACTTCGTCCTCGTTTTCTTCCAGAGGGGAGGGGTGGGGGAATACACGTTGTACGACCCGGTCTCCGACGGGCCTTATGCCCTGATCATGGACAAGAAGGACCTCGACCCCACGGATTATTCCGCCCTCTACGATAGGATTTTCGAACTGGCCCCGACTCTGGCCGAAGCCGCGATCTCCATTGTCCCCGGCGAATACAATTCCGACCTCAGCCCGTCAACTCTGAACAGCATCGTCATGGCCCAAATCCTGGATTCGCCGAAGAAGGACATCAACCCTTCCTACGCCACGCACTTCATGGATTACAAGGGCATCGTCTCGACCGAATACATGACCAACTTCGTCGACAGCGATTCCTGCCTGGCCGTCCTCAGGGACCCCGTGACCGGCCTGGATTTTCTGCACTTCAGCATGGCCCCCAGGAGCGTTTCCGTTGATCTTTACGAGCCCAAGAACCAGTACTTCTGCGGCTTCCATCTCGACGTCAGCCTGCGGATCAAGGACGATATCATCTTCCAGTATTCGCGCGAGATGCCCTTCTATTTTCCCGTAGAGGATTACGCTCGCGTCCGCGCCAATGGGGTCTCCGTCGAGGATTCTTTCCCGGTCATCGAGGGGACCTTCGAGCTGATCATCCTTCTTCAGAACTCCGTGGGCAAGGAGTTCTGTCTCCTGAAAAAAATAATCACGATCCCTTCCGATCCAGGGACACCTCGGCTCTCAGGACCTCTTGTCGGTTACAAGTTTCAAACCTTTCAGAAGGATGTCCATCTCCCCTTCAAGGTCTTGGACAAGAAGGTCATCATCGATCCGAAGAACACCCTGGCCGCCTCCGACCAGATAGCCATTCTCGTCGCCGTCGACAATATGTCCGAGAGGCTTAGACAAGAAGGGGAGGTCCGCGGCTTTATCAAGGGCCTCAGGCCGACCGATCCCATCCATAAGGAGTTCAGCCTCAAGTTGTCCGATTACCAGTTCAGCCGTGTCCTCAGCCTGGACCGGGCCATACCCGTTTCCGAGCTGGCGCCTGATTACTACGAACTCAAACTGAGCCTGATCGACGCCGGAGGCAAAATCCTGGACGAGAAGAGCGCCAATTTTATCGTCTCCTCCGAGCAGATCATCGGCCATCCTATCGCCAACTCCAAGTCCTTTCTCGTCTCCAACCAGTTCGTCTATGCCTACCAGCTCGCCACGGCTTACGAAAAGACCGGCAACGTCGTTCGGGCCCAAGCCATGTTCGAGAAGGCCTACGCCCTCAACCCCCTGTTCAAGGAAGGCGCCGCCCGGTACGGGAACTTCCTTATCAAGATGGGGAATTACGACAAGGTCCTGCAAATCGTAGAGACGCTCAAGACGGATGACCGGCGGCGCTTCGACTACTATTTTCTCAAGGGCAGCGCTTTCATGGGGAAAGGGGATTACGGTCAGGCCATCCTGAACTTGCAGGAGAGCAACCGGATCTACAACAGCGACACCGGGGTTCTAAACGCCTTGGGGCATTGTTTTCAGAAGTTGGGTCGGAAGAAGGAATCCCTAGAGGCGTTCCGAGCCTCCCTCAAACTCGACCCACGGCAATCTGACATCAAGAAGCTCATCTCTGAACTTGAAAAATAGCGAAAAACAATGGGCACGACTTAAAGGTTGTCTCCATGATGACCTATCACGGGAACGCGATTTATCTTGACCGTAATCGTCGTAGCCTGTTCTTCCCCCCAATAAGTTTTATTTTGGAGACTACAAATTTCAATCAAAAGGAGAATTGCATCATGATGAGACGAAATCGGTTTGCTATCGCAGTTGTCTTTCTTGCGGTTCTCGTATTCGCCGGCGGCTCATTGAGCAAAGAGAAGAGGGATGTTGTCGGCAGCAGCAAATACGAAGATCTCACAAGCTTGTTTAAGGAGTGGCGGGAATTTCAGAAGCCAAAAATCATCAACGGGGTGCCTGATTACACTCCGGCAGCGATGAAAGAACAGAAGCGCGGCTTGGAGAAAATGAAGAGCCGGCTGGTTGCGATCAATTATCAAACATGGCCTATCTCACAGCAGGTTGACTTTCATCTTGTCCGCGCTGAAATGAACGGGCTCGAGTTTGACCACAGAGTTCTCCGCCCCTGGTCACGGAATCCCTGTTTCTATTGGATCGTCGCAGGCGGCGAACTGGATAAGTTCCAGGAGGGTCCGGATACCTATGGATTATTGGTCATTCCCAAGTTGCCTTTGGCCGATAAAGATATCACTTGGTTGCGAATGAAGCTTCAGGCAATACCGAAGATTCTTGAACAGGCTGAAAAGAATCTCACGGAAGAGGCCAGAGACCTCTGGTATCTTGGCATTCAGGACAAAAAGAAGGAGAGCGCAATCCTAACGGATCTTGCGAAAAGCCTTTCTCAGCATCATCCGGATCTGGCACCCGATGCGGAGCGGGCCAAAACCGCTGTCGATGAGTTTCGTACCTGGCTTGAAGAAAAGCACAGCAAAATGACGGCTCCCTCCGGCATCGGGATCCAGAATTACAACTGGTATATAAAGAACGTCCATCTCGTGCCATACACCTGGGAAGAGGAGATGGCCATCCTTCAGCGTGAATTGCAGCGAGCGTGGGCAAGTCTGAAGCTGGAGGAGAACAAGAATCGCGACGTCCCCCAGCTCGAACGTGTGCCCTCTAAAGAGGTCTACCAGAAGCGTTTTCAGCAAGCATGTGATTACATTATGGAATTCTACCGCAAAGAAGGGATCTTTACAGTTCCCGATTACGTGCAGCTTGACCCCAATCCTGGGGGCGGCTGGTCGTTCATTCCCCCAGAGGAACCCCTTGACTTCTTTACGAACATTGAGTACCGCGATTCCCTGCCCATGAGATGCCATGACCATCACACGATTGACGATCTGAGAGAAGAGCATGATCAGCGTTACCGTCCCATTCGAGGGAATGTCCTCCTCTCCAACATCTGGGCTTTTCGCGCCGAAGGCTTAGCCACCGGCAATGAAGAGATGATGATGCATGCAGGACTGTTTGACAAGCGGTCCCCGAGAGTACGCGAACTTATTTACATCTTGCTTGCTAATCGCGCTGCCAGAGCCATTGGAGCTATGAAAATGCACAGCAACGAGTTCGCCTTGGAGGACGCCGTCAAATTTGCCATTGAATGGACCCCGCGGGGCTGGCTGCCTAAAGATCAAGACACGGTTTGGTTTGATGAAAAACTCTATTTGCACCAGCCGGGCTACGGCGCAAGCTATGTGATCGGCAAAATTCAACTCGACAAGCTGCTTGCGGACCGAGCACATCAGTTGGGCGATAAATTCAGTATCAAGCAGTGTCTGGACGAGTTCTTCTCATCCGGCATGATCCCGATTGCGCTGACGCGGTGGGAGATAACAGGTTTGGACGACGAGATTAAGAAGTTGTGGTAGCAAGGAGCAGCCAGAGAGCTCAATATCCCAATGGGCGGAAGCGGCTTGTTATTGTCCTCATCTCCCTTGTGACGCTCGTATCAATTCAGCGCTCCGGATTGCCGATGAGGACCTAAAGCGCATTCCTTCCAAGGGCTGGGCGGAGATGATCCGAAAAGTTTTGTGATCGGGGGGGGAGCGGGAGTTTATTGTCTTTTAGCCGCGGCGGAAGGATTTCTTGTACCGATTGGATCTTCGGGAGCGGTTTTCGCGGTTATTGACAGTGCCGCCGGCCGGAGATATAGTTCCGCTATGGATAGGAGGGCGAATTCAGCGCCAAGGGCGGGAATTCACCATGCCGTGGGGACCGAGGATATCATCCTTGCGCGAAAGAGAAGGAGGACATGACCCATGCCTGAGGAGCACAAGACGCTTCACCCGGCGGCGTTCCGGGAGCTCAAGCCCGGCGAGACGTATGAACCCATCGTGCCGGCGTCCAAAGCGCCGCTAGAGGTGACGGCCCGGTCCGTTGGGATCGGCCTCGTCATGGCGGTCATCTTCTCGCTGGCCTCTGCATACCTCGCCCTCAAGGCGGGGCAGGGGATGGAGCCCGCGATCCCGATCGCCATCCTCGCTGTTGGGCTCGCCGGCATCTTCGCGCGGCGGAGCACCATCCTCGAGAACGTCATCATCCAGTCGATCGGGGCGGCTTCGGGAGCCGTCGTCGCCGGCGCGGTCTTCACGATCCCCGCTCTTTACATGCTCGGGGTGAAGGTGAGCTTCTGGCACATCTTCCTCACCGCGTTCTTAGGCGGATGCCTCGGCATCTTCTTCCTCATCCCGCTCCGCCAGTTCCTCATGGTCAAGGAGCACGGGCATCTCCCGTTCCCGGAGGCGATGGCGACGACCGAGATCCTCGTCACGGGCGAGGGCGCGGGCTCCCAGGCTAAGGTCCCGTCTGGAGCGCCGGGGTCGCGTTCCTCTTCGACCTCGGCGTGCTCGCGTTCGGCCTCTGGCGAGAGATCATCACCTTCCATTCGGTGAGGATCGGCGCCTGGCTCGAGGATCGCTTCGCGATGGCCTTCCGCGTCGACGGCCTCGCCGCCATCGTGGGGCTCGGCTATATCGTCGGGCTGAAATACGCCGCGATCATCGCCTCGGGGAGCTTCCTCTCGTACCTTGTCCTGGTCCCGTTCGTCCATTACATCGGCGCCCATCTCACCGGCATCATCCCGCCGGGGACGGTCCCCATCTCGGAGATGGGCGTCGACGCGATCTTCAGCAACTACGTCCGCCTCATCGGCATCGGCGGCATCGCGGGCGCCGGCCTGATGGGGATCATCCGGAGCTTCCCGTCGATCATGCAGTCATTCCGACTGGGGATCAAGGGCATCGCCGCGTCGCGCGAGGGAGGCGGAGCCGTCGCTCGGACCGACCGCAACCTGGGCATGCGCACGGTGCTTCTCGGAGTCGCCGCCGTGGCCGCATGCCTTTTCGCCTTTTTCAGGACCGGCCTCGCCGGGACAACCGTCGGGCTCGTCGGGGTCGCCATCGCTCTCGTCATTTCGTTCCTGTTCACCCTCGTGGCGGCCCGGGCGATCGGCCTCATCGGGACGAATCCCGTCTCGGGCATGACGCTCGTGACCCTCATCATCACGAGCGTCATCCTCGCGAGGCTCGGCCTCTCGGGCGAGAAGGGCATGTTCATCGCGCTCATCATCGGCGGCGTCGTCTGCACGGCCCTCGCGGTGGCGGGGGCCTTCGCGACCGACCTCAAGATCGGCTACTGGATCGGTGCGACTCCCCGCAACCAGCAAATGTTCAAGTTCACGGGGGTGCTCGTTTCGGCGGTGGCCTGCGCCCTTGCGATGATGCTCCTCGCGAGCACGTACCAGATGGGTTCCCAGCAGATGCCGGCCCCGCAGGCGTCCGCGATGCGCGAGATCATTGTCGGCCTCATGGGCGGCGGGGCGGGGGTCCAGTGGATCCTCTTCGCGTTCGGCGTCATCATCTCCCTGATCCTCGCCTTCTCGGGCGTGCCGGCGCTCGCCTTCGCCCTCGGGATGTACCTCCCGATCCAGCTGAATACGGCGGTGCTCCTCGGTGGATTCATCGCCTATCTCGTCGGGAAAAGCGCGAGGGACGAGAAGGTCGCGAAGGAGCGGGGGGAGCGGGGCGTCCTCGTCGCATCGGGCTATATCGCGGGAGGTTCGATCGCGGGGGTCGTCGCGGCGGTCATCGCGGCTGCGGGTTGGCAGGCGCGCCTCACGGTCCCCTGGCCCGGGACGAGCCTCGATTCGTGGGGGGAGATACTCGCGATCGTCATGGTCGCCCTCCTTTCGGTGTTCATGTATCGGTATTCGATGCGGAGCCGCCGCGGAGAATAGCCCTGAACGGGACGTGAAAAACGGCCGAGGGACGCTGGAAAGCGCGCGGTCCGTGCGGTATGATGGTCTGGAATCATAAGGAGCTTCACCATGGCCGAACATCCATTAGCGACGATGAAAAAACTAGATCCCGAATTCATGAAACACCTGGAGGAAACCGACGCCCTCGTCTATGCCGACGGCGCCCTGCCGCGCAAGGTCAAACTCCTGATGGCGATGGCCTTCGACGCGGCCGAAGGGGCCTCGGGCGGCGTCCGCGCCCTGGCCGAGCAGGCGATGAAGGCCGGCGCGACGAAGGAAGAGATCGCCGAAGCCCTGCGCGTCGCCTTCCATCTATCCGGGATCGGCACGCTCTACGCGGCCTCCTTCGGGCTCAAAGACATCCTGGGCTGAGCGGGGGATCGCCCGGTCTTTATTAGGGACTCGAAGGGAATCATGGGCGCTGCCGACCGCGGGCGGTGAGCTTCAAACTCCCGGCGAATTCTGATATCATGATCCGGGCATCCGTATCATGAGCGCGATCATCACGGCGAAGAACCTCTTCAAGAAATACGGCGACCTCACGGCCGTCGACGGCATCTCCTTCGAGATCCAGGAGGGCGAATGCTTCGGCTTCCTGGGGCCGAACGGCGCCGGCAAGACCTCGACCATAAAAATGATCCACTGCGTGTCCCCCGTGACAGGGGGGACGCTTACGGTCGACGGCCTGCCTGCCCACATCGATAACAGGATCCTCAAGAAGAAGACCGGGGTCATTCCCCAGGAGATCACCCTGGACATCGACCTCACCGTCCGCGAGAACCTGATGGTTTTTTCCCGGTTCTTCGACATCCCGAAGCGCGTCGCCAGGGAGAGGATCGAGGGTCTGCTCAAGTTCGTCGAGCTCGAGGCCAAACGGGACAGCAAGATCGACCAGCTATCCACGGGCATGAAGCGGCGGCTCCTCATCGCCCGGGCCCTGCTCAACGAGCCCAGGATCATCGTCGCCGACGAGCCTACGACCGGCCTCGACCCGCAGGCCCGGCACCTGATCTGGCAGAGGCTCCGTCAGCTCAAAAACCAGGGTGCGACTCTTATCTTGACGACTCAGTACATGGAAGAGGCCCAGCAGCTCTGCGATCGCATCGTGGTCATGTACCAGGGGAAAATCCTGAAGGAAGGGATCCCCTCCCGGCTCATCGAGGATGAGATTGGCCGGGAAGTCACGGAGGTCCGCATCTCCCCGGATCAGGACGAGTCGCTCATCGCCAAGCTGGCGGAGTTCTCCTGCGGTCACGAACGGGCCGGCGATACCCTGTTCTTCTACTGCCGGGACGGACAGAACCTCAGGCGGAAGGTCACCGAACTCGACCTTCCCAACACCGTCCACCGGCCGGCGACGCTGGAGGATGTTTTTCTGAAGCTCACGGGACGGAGCCTGATCGAATGAACCTCTCGTACCGCGTCGGCCATGTCTTTTACCGGAACCTTGTTTCCTACAAGAGGTTCATCGTGCCGACGTTTATCGCGAGCCTCGTCCAACCCCTCTTCTACCTCATCACCTTCGGCATCGGCATGGGCGCCTATGTCGGACAATTCGGGGGAAAGCCCTATCTCGATTTTCTAGTCCCGGGCGTTCTCATCTCTTCGGTGATGCTATCCTCCTCTTTTGAGTGCCTCTACGGCACCTTCATCAAGATGATCCACGAAAAGCTCTACGATTCCCTGATCGCGACCCCGGTTTCCGCGGAGGACGCCATCGCCGGGGACATCGCCTGGGCGACATTTCGCGGTCTGGTCAGCGGGACGCTGATGATGGCGGTCGCGATGGTCATGGGGGTTTTCCCGGCTTCCGTTCCCAGTCTGCTGCTGCTTTTCGTCCTCATGATCTTCGTGGGGGTCCTGTTCGGTTCGCTGGCCATGATCGTGACGTCTTTCGCTCCAAACTTCGATTTCTTCAGCTATTACACGGAGCTCATTCTCACGCCCATGCTGTTCTTTTCCGGCGTCTTCTTCCCCCTGGACAACTTCCCCGGCTGGATGAAGACATTTTCCCAGTTCCTGCCGTTGACCCATGCCGTCGAGATCTCGCGGGCCGTCTTCTCCGGCGTCTACAAGCCCAGTCTTGCCCTCAACTTCCTGGTCGTCCTCGTCCTGGAAGTGATCGCCTTCGTTATCGGGGTCAAGCGGATGAAGAAGCGGCTGATCAAGTAGCTCAAACCGCAAGGAGCTTGTTTTTACGGCGGAAGCGGGCGGGCGGGATCCTGGCCGCCTTTTTAAAGGCTTTGCTGAAATGGCTCTGGTCAAAAAAGCCGGTCTCCACCGCCACGTCCGCGATATCCAGATCTGAATTCAAAAGCAGGTGCTTTCCGTACTCGATCCTCAGCTTTTGGATATACCCGGAAAGGGATTGATGGGTCTCCTCCTTGAAAAGATGGAGGGCTCGGCTGGTGCTCAGCCCGGCCACTTTGGCCACGTCCCGAGCCGATATTTTATGGGCAAAATTCTTCTGTAGATATTCACGGATAGCGTCCATCTTGATCTTCTTCTTTCCCACCTTGATGAGCGAGACCTTATGGATGAAGTTCTCCAGGATCTCCGTCACCTTGAACAGCAACTCCTCCAGGTCCGTGGCTTTGTTGAGGTCCGTCAGATAGGAATAGTTCAACCCGAGAAGCTCCTTGGCCCCGCCTCCCGCTTCTATGGCGGCCCGGCAGATCATGACCACCAATTCGATGAGGCGGACCTTGATGATCTCAAAGTTCATCCCGCTCTGGAAGAAGATGGAACCCAGGAATTCATTCAATATCTCCCGGGCGCCGGTCTTGTCCCCGAGCTTCACCAGCTGGATGATCTCATTCTGCTTGTCGAAGATCTGCCCCGTATCCTCCGGGGATTTTTTCTTCAGTTCTTCCATGACATTGGCGATCTTGTACTGCCGGATATACCTCTCGTTGATCTCATTGAGAAAAGCAAGGTCATTGAGCCGATGCTGATGGGTCAGCTGCAAAAGGAAGGAGATGAACTCCCGCACGTCCTCCAACAAAAGAACCCTGATCCTCAGACGGGCCAATGGCCCGGGGTCCGCCGCGACACCGAAATCCTTCAGGTTTCCAACGATCTCTTCGCGGATGTCCTTTTTCATTTCCGGAAAAATGGCGAAACCGCTCAATAATCCCGCGACCAGTTTTTTGTTGAAGATCAGGGGGACGGCGAAGATGATGAGCCCCGCCGGGCAGGTCGTGATATAGCCTTCCCCCCACCGGTACGATTCCCGGACGGCCATGACCATTTTCATTCGGCATTTCCTGTTCAACCGTTTATCTTGATGATCCATGAGCTGGGGGCAGACTCGGCAGCAACTTGAGTCGAAATGGATATGCCCTTCGAGATCGGCCAGGACAAGGGGCAGGCCCGTCCGAGAAGAATATTTCCTGGAAATATCCTTAAATGTTTTTTGGCTGATATGGTCTTGGATTCTCATTCAAGGAAACCAGCATAATTATACAACATATTCAAGCCGTGTTATAATGCCAAGGGACTTCGTCGGAGGTCGTTTTTTATGGACGCGAGAATGAAGATATTGAAGGATATCGCCC
>CAZSMW010000482.1:0-12185 GCA_964607985.1 uncultured Eubacteriales bacterium | reverse complement strand
AGGAGGGGGGTTTTGGCCGCTGAATTTTTCAACGAAACCTCCGATTTCAATGTCTCCCAACTGCGGGTGATTATAAGGCTTCCAGGGAACGAACCACTTTCCTTCGGCTTCTTTATTGAGGAAATCAAGGAGTTCATCCTGGGAGATCTTTTGATCCTTGTCTTTGTCGTACTTTCTTAGAATGGGGTTGGCATAATCATCTCCCCAGAGTTCTTCACACCAGCCCAGTATTCCTAAATTGTAATACATGAACGGCTCCGGGTCTCCCATCCCGAGTTTCCATATCGGCTGGGGAAAAGTCTTCATCAAGGGGATGACCTCCTCCCGGTTGGTAAATTGAGCATAAGCGGTCGCCAAGCGTTTATAAAGCTCCAGGTCGGAAGAAGGCATCTCGTCACCGCCCGGAAAATAGAGAAGCTCTTCGAAGGACCCGGATGTATGAAGGTCGACCGCCTGGCAAATATTGGGATGGTCCATCCAGAACCTTACCGTCGCCTGGGTTTCGGGCTCAGACAGAGTGTAAGGGCTGCTCTGGATCTGTTCCCGGTTCAGGTTACCCCATGAAAAATTGTGGCTGAGGTTAATTCCTCCGAGTCCGTCTTCGTTAATCTGGCCGTCCCCGTCGTTGTCAACACCTTCAGAGAAGAGGAGGTAATAGGACCCCCCTAACTCATTCTCCTTTCTTTTAGTCATGACTCTGGGGTCCTTCTCGGAGATTTTCCAGCCGCCGAAAGGAGACTTGACCCGCATGGAAGTCACAAAGCCGTCGCCGTTGATATCGTCAGTTGGATCTTCATCGAGCCTGCCGTCCAGGTCATTATCTCGAGGATGGACGCTGCCCCCATAATCGGTATCCCCCGGGTTGGCCAGCCACCAGTCCGAGGCATCGACCTCGTACTTCGGCCGCAAATAGAACGTTCGGGTGTCAACGAGTCTGGTGGCCTGTGCATCTTTCCCGTAATTGGTCAACAAGAAGTTGATAAGATAGAGGGTTAACATGGCTCCGGTCTGCTCTCCGGTATGCATATTGCCGTCTATGTAGATCGCCGGCTTGCTCAGGGCGAGCCCGGTCGCCTGGTTAGTGATCTCCATGATATGAAGGTCTTTTCCTAAGTAGCTCTTGCCGATGACATAGACTTTCGCCAGTTGCGGATAACGCCGTTCCAGATCTTTCATGATCTTGACCATCTCGTCGGAGTTCAGATACCGATCCCAACTGATTTTCGTTGAGGACGATTGGGATGGCTGGGCCTGAGGTCGCGACGGAGCAGCACCCAAGATCCCGGCACTGAGAAAAAGAGCGATCAGAAATCGCATGGCTCGATAATACGCTTGAAGCATGAGGTCCTCCTTTTCTTGAAAACTCAATAAATGTACCGGATTTATGACATACCTTTTGGCCGGCTGTCAAGGCAGCCTTGACTTTTTCAACAACGATGAACTAACATTTGCAAGGATTAGAATCACGCCCGAGATGTATACTCGGCCGGTCTAACAGCGGAATGATTTTTTATTCCTTTCTTCAAAAGGAGAAGTCCGTGCCCAGGAGATCCGTGCGGCCAACCGCCAAACTCCGGACCTGAAAGCTTTATGACTTGAGGACGGCACAATGATTGGGAAGAGCGGCCCGTCGCGATTTCTGTTTGAGATTCACAAGAATTTGTCATGAAAAAAAGAGAGATGAGAGTTTTTGCTTTGAACGCATTTGTTAAAACAACGAGGGGCGGGAATCCCGCGGGGGTTGTGCTTGATGCGGATCGTCTGGCTGAACCCTCCATGCAAAAGATAGCGGCGAGAGTGGGTTATTCGGAAACGGCATTTGTTCAAAAATCGACGGCGGCAGACTTCAAAACAAGGTTTTTCACTCCAGCCGCCGAGGTGGATTTGTGTGGCCATGCCACCATCGCGGTTTTCTCTCTCCTTTTTGGACTTCGACGGATACAGGCGGGAAAACACAGACAGGAAACAAAAGCGGGGATTCTTGGAGTCGAAGTTCAAGAGGACGGAACCGTTTTCATGGATCAGAATTTGCCTTTCTTCGAAAAAGCGATCAATCGTCGAGAGGTTGCCGGATCCCTGGGAATAGGGCTCGATTCTCTCGCACCGGATATGCCGGTTCAAATCGTCTCCACCGGACTCCGCGACATCATCGTTCCCGTCATTTCGCTTCGGGAGCTTTCAAGCATCAGACCCGATTTCGATAAAATCGCCGATATCAGCAAAAAACATGGAGCCGTGGGTTATCATGCGTTCAGTTTGGAGACGAAACACAAATCCACGGCTCATTGCAGAAATCTAGCTCCCTTATATGGAATCCCGGAAGAAGCTGCGACGGGAACATCGTCCGGCGCACTTGCCTGTTATTTGTTCAAACATGGCAAGATAACGGAAGAGCAGGCTCAGGGACTGGTTTTCGAACAAGGCTACGGCATGAGAAGGCCTTCGGAAATACTCGTTCGCCTCGATATCCGGAATAAAGATATCACAGGTGTGCATGTGGGAGGAAAGGCGACAGCGGCCAAAGAAAAGATCTTTTCATTAGGGGAGCCCGATTTTATTTATTGACTCTTTTATGATAACCTCGACATTCCATCGGACATTAGGATTTCAAGGAGGACAGACGATGAAATATTTCAAATGGGCGATTTTCACGAGCCTCATGACTCTTCTTTTTCTGGCGGCCCAAGGAGAGTTGAGCGAAGAAAGAATCAAAGGATTCACCGTGGACAGCTCAAAAGAAGAGCGTCAACTGGAAGCCGCGCTCAAAAAGATGGCTGACCCCAGGGTTTATGAAAAACATTTGAGATTCCTGACGGAAGAGCCTCACATCGCGGGCACCAAGCGGAACTATGAACTCGCCGTTTATGTCAGGGATAAATTCAAGGAATTCGGCCTTGAGGAAACGGAACTCATCGAATATCAAGTCCTCCTTTCTTACCCCAAAGAAATTATTGTGGAAATGGTCGAACCTGTTGTTTTTAAGGCCACTTTGAGGGAAGAAGGCTATTCCGTCGACAAGGACTCTTTTGACAGTCAGGTAAGCGTCGGATTCAGTGCCTATTCGGCCTCCGGCGAAGTCACGGCTCCCGTGGTCTATGCCCACAGCGGGAATCCGGAGGATTATGACAGACTGCTGGAGATGGGGATCGACATTAAAGGCAAAATCGCCCTGGTCCGTTACTCAGAGCCCTACAGTTATCGAGGCTTCAAAGCCCTGACGGCCCAACGGAGGGGCGCCGCCGGCCTGCTGATCTATTCCGATCCCAGGGATGACGGCTATATGCGCGGCGATGTTTTTCCCAACGGACCTTGGGGGCCGGAAAGCCACATTCAACGGGGCGGCATCCCTTTTGATTTCATCGTCCCCGGAGACCCGCTGACTCCCGGCTGGGCCTCAATCCCGGGAGCCAAGCGACTGAAGCCGGAGGAGTCGGAGATCCTGCCCAAAATAATGGCCGTTCCCCTCTCCTATAAAGAAGCACGGCCGCTTCTAGAGAATCTGGCCGGCCCGGCCGTCCCGCCGGAGTGGCAGGGAGGGCTGCCTTTTGCCTACCACGTCGGTCCGGGCCCGGCCAAAGTTCATCTCAAGGTGGAAATGGATAATTCCGTCGGCTCCATATGGAATGTGGTCGGCAAAATCAAGGGACGGGAAGAGCCTGAAAAGTGGGTCGTCATCGGGAACCACCGGGATGCGTGGGTTTATGGGGCTGTCGATCCGAGCAGCGGCACCGCGGCCATGCTGGGTCTCGCGCAGAACCTGGGACAGCTGGTTAAAGACGGATACCGGCCAAAGAGGAGCATTGTCTTCTGTAGTTGGGACGCCGAGGAGTTCACCCTGACCGGTTCAACGGAATGGGCGGAGCAGCATGCGGACAAACTGAAGGAAGACGGCGTCGTGTACATCAACGTCGATTCCGCCGTGAGCGGACCCTATTTTGGGGCGGCAGCCGTGCCTTCGCTCGGCGATTTCATGCTCCAAATCACTCAGGAAGTTTTGGATCCCAACACTGGAAAAACGATTTATGGTGCCATGAAACCGTTAAGACAGGCCAGAAAACAAAAGGTAGAAACCGGTCTGATCGAGACACGGGTCGGAAGCGGCAGCGACCATACGGCCTTTCTGAATTTCGTCTGCATGCCCGTCATAGGAATGGGTTTCGACGGCCCTTACGGAGTCTACCATTCCCAGTATGATGATTTTTATTGGATGTCGCATTTCGGCGACCCCCAATTCTCCTATCACGCGACTATGGCAACGCTTTGGGGAATAACGACATTAAGGCTGGCCAATGCCCAAATTTATCCTTTTGATTATGAAGCCTATGCCGGAGAAATCGCTTCTTATGTCAAGGAAATTGTCAATCAAGGAGAAAAACCGGTTTCTCCCGACCTCAACCTCCTCATCAACCGAATCGAGAGTTTTAAAAAAACTGCCCAGGAACTGAACAGACATATCGAACGACTCCTCTCTCAAGGGAGCAAGGCCTCTTCCGAACCTATTCAGGCCATAAATACCGCCTTGATGCAAATTGAAAGAGATTTTGGATTCTCCGGGGGTATCCCCAAGCGCCCCTGGTTTAAGCATCTCATCTACGCCTGCAAGTTCACTTACGCCCCGGAAGTCCTTCCCGGGACGACTGAAGCTGTGGAAGAAAAAGATTGGGCCCGGGCTAAAGAGCAGATCTCCCTGCTGGATAAGGCCATCAGCCGTGCCGACCGGACGCTTCAAGAGGTCTTGATAAAAATGCCTAAAAACCAGTCGGGTGAATAAAAAAAGGGTTCTCTTCCATTTAGTGCGGGTCGGGTCAATGGCTTGGACGGGACGGCCCTCGCTCCCCTTCAGGTTTTTAACGCCGTTCCCGAACCATCCTTCTCGGCGCCTTCAGAACTCGCGTGTTTGATCTATCCTCTGTCCATGTTCAGTTAAATGGGGCCTAAATAAGGTCCCCATTTTAACATCGCGGCGTCTCTGTTCTCTTGAGCAAGCTCAGACATCTTCAGGCGCAGGGTTCCCTCGAAGGATGGCCCGGGAAGGCTAAACCTTCAAGGTCCGCTCGGTCCATCCCGTTCAAGCTTCCAACCCACACCAAACGTAAGAGAACCGAAAAAAGTCTCGCTTGTGCGGAATGTCACCGCGGGATCTGGGGTAAGATAATCCTCGAAGAAAAAATTTTATCGTGGTAGATTTTCTGCTCCGCTCTTACGGTCTCTAGGTTTTCTCCGAAAGGATGGCCCGTATTGGGATTCCTGTCTATGTGAGGGAAATAACTGCTGGTGACAGAAACCCTTATCCTGTGGCCTTTCTTGAAGACCTGGCTGGTATACATCAGACCGATATCGAACTTATAGATTTTTCCAGGCGTAAGAAGCACCGGACCGGATTCTGATTCACGATACCGTGCCCTGAGTATCCCCGACAGCTGAGGCGTGATGTTCTGGGAATAGCCGTCAGGATAAACGTCCGTAATCTTGACCACGAAATCCGTGTCTTTCGCCGAAGTAGACGCCCATATCTCGGCCGTAATCGGTCCTGTAACCTCCAGATCGGCCGCTAAGGGTTCCGAAGTATAAACCAGGACATCATTTCTAATCTCGATCGGCCTTTGATCCCGGGGCCCGCTCTCCTCAAAATGATAATCTGTGACCGGGTTGGAAGGATCATAGATATAGAAATCCGGGTTTTCCGATGCAGGCGCTCTTCTATCCAGCGTTCCGTTCCCATTCAGGGAATTTGCCCCGCCAAGGCTGTGCAGATAATAGGGGGTATACTCGGTCCGGGCCAGCGGCCACTCTTGTTCATACCTCCATCTGTTGCTGCCCATGACAAAGATCTTGATGGGGGGCTCGGACAGGATGCCGTTATCAATACCCTTCAGCCAGAAATCGAACCAGCGCAGGACGAGCTCATTGAGATCCATGGCGGCTTCAGGCCCGAAATCGATATCTCCGGCTTTCGTTCCGGGGTTGCAGTGCGTCCAGGGACCTATGATGAGCTTCTGCCCTTCCCGTGCCTCTTTTGTTTTCCCGTTCTTTTTCATCCCAAGGAAATTGAGGATGGCTCCAGGCTGACCATAGCCGTCATCGAACCAGCCCGTGAGATTGTAGGCAGGGACCTCGACCTGGCCATGCTTCTTCTCGACGTTGGCAAAGTCCCAGTAAGAACCGTCGTCGGGATGGGAAAGCCACTCATCATAATAAGGGCAGAATTCCTTTAGATGCGGGAAGTTCCGAAGCGGAAGGTAAGAAAGCCATTTCCACTTGTTTCTTGTCCACTCGTTCCGGGCTTCTTCAGGGGACGCCTCCTTCCCCTCGATCCCCCTGCGTTTTTTGATGTCGGGCAGCCTCCCGTTCAACCAGCTTATCCAGCTCAAATCAAGGGCACCGCCAAAGAAGAAAAAATGCCTGGCATTGGCAAACGTGCACTGCGGGAAGATGGCCGCAAGATGGGGAGGGGAAGCCGTGGCCAACTGCCACTGGACCGCCCCAAGATAGGAGCATCCTTGGGTCCCCACTTTTCCGTTGGAATAGGGCAGGGCCGCGGCCCACTCCACAGAGTCGTATCCATCCTCTATTTCCTGGACATAAGGGATGAATACCCCTTCCGAACCATATCGCCCCCTCACATCCTGGACGATGACAACATAACCTTTTCCGGCGGCATAATCAGGAAACGATGAATACCTGCTATGCCCTTCCTTATCGTAGGGAGTTCGGATCAGGATGACCGGAAATTTGCCTGGAGCATCCGGCCTGAAGACGTCAGCCGAGAGCCTCACCCCGTCCCTCATCGGCGCGTCAACTCCTTTCTCGATTCTGACCCCAAAGAGCTCGTCCCCAAGGCCGAAAACTTTCCCGGATGAGATGAGAAAGACGGCAAGGGAAAAAAACAAAACCGGAGCCACCAGCCATTTCCTGCGGAGTTTCATATTCTATTCCTTTACAAACTCAGTTTGAGCTGGGTCCATAAAACAGGGCATTGAAGAAGAGCTTGAAGGTCACCGGAGTCGAGGCTCGAAAATTGACTCGGAAGCCGAAGAGGATGATTTTTCCCTTTCCATAAGGAACTTCGACGACCGCTGCCTTCCCGGCCATGTGCTTTTCTCCCAGGAGTCTTCCGCTCATGAGAAGGCCTTTGTCAGCGTATCTGGTGATGACTCGAGGCTCCGAGTCTCCCTTGCCCGGCTCCAGCTCAAAGCCGTTGTTGTTCCAGAAGAAGCCGGCACATGATTCCTCCATGCCATAGGCAACAGGGTGGTCGGTTTCGTTGACGATCCTGACAAGCGACCCGGGGCAATAGAATTCTTTAGTCTCCAAGCCAAGAAGCGTGCCCTTGACCGGCAAACGGAATTGGTCGATGGCAAAAAGAGAGGACGTGCCGACACAGACCAGAGTGCCCCCTCTCTCAACGAACTGACGAAGATTCTCGGCACCTGCCTCCGTGATACCGCCCGTATACTGAGGGGGCACGGTTCCTTGAGCATAGCCAGAAAGGATATTCTTGATCGCTCTGTCTTCTCTTAAATCCATGCTCATCGGACGGGCATTAGGTTCGCTGGGGAGGACAATCACATTGAAGCGCCCGTTCATTGGGCCTGCTTTAACGTCCGCATCATATATGTTTTCGAACGGAAACTCGTACTGCTCAAAAAGCCAGCGAGTATATCCCTCGTCCATATTAGCCACCCAAGATCTATAGAGTCCTATATGGATGGGATCGAGCTCGAGGGCTGAAACGTCGGGCTTGCCTTCCAAAGCCATAAATTTTAAGGAGAGCTCTTTGGCCAGGGCGCTTATCTTGCCGAAATCAACTCCCGCTGGATTGATGATCATGGTCCCTGCAGGATAGGAACGGCCCTGGATCGAAAAAGGCTTCCTCGCCCAGGAGAGCTTTGCGCCTAATTTGACAAGCCTGTTGGCGGCCCGAAGAGAAGTATTCGACTCATGTCCAAGCAGATAAGCCCCGGCGCCTTTTCCCTCCACTCCTCCTGGTGGTGGTTGGATGTTGTTCACTTTTTCGAGTTTGACTTGAAGAGGATGCTCAGAAGCAACGGCGTCCACACCAAAGATATAAGGGAAAGTCCAGGCGACGATTTCATCGGGTTCCGTGGGAGGGCTGCCGGGATATTGATAGAGGTCGGGGTAGTGCTGGACCTCCATGACCGCCTTGACATATAAGGCATAGGCCTGATTCATAGGAATGACATAACTCCCTTTCTTGCATTTCTGCCCGTTGACGATGAAATCCTCCTGCGCCCGGTAGATCTCTATATCATAAGGCTCAAAACGACTCAGCATATACGAAACCATGAGAGGATCCCTCTGCTCCGGAGGGATGACATAAGCATAGGGAGGCTCTTTAGAGAACCGCTCGATGGTGCTTTTCCCGGCCATGTAGACGCTGGAGAGAAGCTTCTCTTTGAACTTGTCTGCGACTTCGAGGATCGACAGGGAGGCCATTTTGATATAGTCTGCCGCATCTTTCAGATGCCACCAGCCCCCTTTCCAGGGATTGGGATAGAGAGTGCTGGGCCTTAGATCCTTTGCCCAGGGGGGGAATTCTCTCAACGTGTAGAATCTAGGTGTGGCATAGCCTGATCCGGCAGTCTCGGTCATCTGAGTCACGCAGTTGAAAAAGTCGCCGATCGTATCTGTGTAACCGACATACCATGTGTCCCACCCATTCCACGTCCCTTGGGGGGCATAGAGCGGTGACATGGCTATCGTTCCGGGCATATTATGATAGTCCAAGTGGAGGCCCATATGGGAGGAGAGGAAATTTCTCCAGCTGACGATGAGAGGGTTGACATTGGGGTTAATAGGATCGTCGCTCGGATAGACATATATCCGCGCCGGGAAGGGGGCTGTTTGGTGGTTGACGTAGATGATCATCGGATGCCACCGCTTGATCATGAAGGTGTGCTTGTTCTGAACCTCTTTTTGGGTCAGCATATAGCCGTCATGATTGCCGTCATGTCCCGTGTACTTATCATAAAGCCAGGGCATTGGGCTTAACTCAAAAGGAGTACCCAGATTCTGATGATACCAATCCGCAACCATCGTCTGACCATCGGGGTTGGCATTGAGGAGGACGACGATCACGTTTTCCCTGATGCTCCGGATGTAAGGTTCGTTCGATGTCAAGAGCTCGTAGGCAAGGTTGGGCAGAGCCTGAACAGGCGCCACCTCGCTGGCATGCATTCCCCCGTCGATGTAGACGATAGCCTTCCCCTCCTGGGCCAATGCCAGGGCGCTCTCATCGGTTAATCCCTTGGCATGGGCAAGCTTAAGCGATATCTCACGGTAGCGTTCGAGGTTGGCCATGTTTTTGGACGAAGAGATGATAACCGCCATCATCGGCCGTCCCATGCTCGAATTCCCGATGAACTCGAGCTTCACCATATCTGTGGCTTTCTCCAAAGCCTGGTAATATTTCAATGACTGTTCATAGGTCAACAGATGATAGTCCTGGCCGGATTCAAAGCCGATGATCTCCTTGGGAGCAGGAATGCTCTCTGGAAATAAGGCGCCTCCTAAGAAGAACAAGAAAACGATCGTCCTTATAACAATTGCAAAGACCGTCCAATTATTCTGTTTTGGGGATTTCATCGATGGCTCCTCCTTGGCTTCGTTATCCGGGAAAATCTCAATGGACGGGAAGGCTGACTTCACTCCTGTAAATGGATAAATGTCTGCAAGATTGGTACTCAAGGGATGGCGAAATCGAGGGAGGCGGGATGGAAACCTCCCTCGATTTCTGATCAAACAGAATCCTTAGAAGACGAACTTCAATCCAACGAGGACTCTCCTGGGCAATATGATGCCCGTGGGAATCATCCAGCTCGGGCTCTCCACCTGTGTGCTGGCATAGCTCAGATTAAGATCTTTGTTAAAAACATTTATGATGTCGAACGAGAGCTCCGCCGAGTATCTTTTCGCTATCCTGAACGTCTTCTCAATTTTAACGTCGGCATAAAGCTCGCTGGGCATCCGGCGGCTCCCGCGCTCCTCAGCCCTGATGAATTTCGGCCCTTGGTTGAGACCTGGCACGCGAACCGTCCTCTCCCAAGGTGAACCCTGTTGGTAGATGATGTTCGTTCCAAGGACAATGCCGAAAGGAGCCATGTAAACGCCGCCGATCTTGAACATCCACCTCCTGTCGCGGGCGGCCAGGATGCTCATAGGACCTTCGGAATTGATGAGTTCGTTCTTGTCACGGTAGCCCTTCTGCGTCCGCCAGGCTTTCGACCAGGTGAACGAGGAATAGAGCTGGAAGTTATGAGAAAAGCGCTTGTTGGCCACGAGCATGAGACCCCTATAGGTTATTTCGTCTCCCGGATTGGTGATGAGATAGAAATTCTGAAGGGGCTCGATCTGGTTGTAGACCGTGATCGTTTTCCCGGTGCTGGCATCGGTGAAGGGTATCTCCTCATACTGAGCGGCTGTATTGAGCCTATCTATTCTATTTTTATTGATTTTGTAAACGAAGGTGGCCGAAAGCGAGAAATCCTGAAGAACTTCCCTTTCCAGGGCGGCGGAGAACTGGTATGTATAAGGGGCCTTCAATTTTTTGTCGATACCAAGATTTGTCAGGGGATTCCAGCTGTAGATGAAGTCGCTATATGAGCCCGTCCCAGGATTATAGCCATAGACACTAAGGATGCTCTGTGCCGGGGTGGCCGTCGCGATGTCTCCGATGATTAGGCCTTTGGTATAGCGGCCAAAGGACGCCCGAAGTATCGTCTTTCTGTCCGATGTCAGCTGGTAATTTATCCCGATCCTTGGCGAGAATTGTTTCCAGTTAGCCACATCAGGGATACCGGCAATCTTCTTCCCTGTAGGCTTTTCAAACTTGTCGAGATCATCGAGCTCTGGGATAGATGCATGGTTGTAGTCAAAACGCAGTCCCAGATTGGCGGTCAGCCTGTCGGATACCTGCCAGGTGTCGTCAACAAAAAATCCCAGCTGATCCGTCATACCGCTGTAGTGCCAGGGAGTGCGAAAATAACCCATATAGGGCTCATTCATCCAGTCATAGTATTGCACGCCCCCAGTATAGCCATAGATGAGATCAGAATAACCATGGCTGTATTGGACGCCGGCCTTGAACTCGTGATGTCCGTTTAAGAAATCCTGCGCGTAATGGGAGATGCTTCCATTGACCTGGGTTCGGTTGGTCTTCCAGTGGTAAAAAAGCCTTGCGTTGACCGAGTCATACCCGGTTCCCCAGTCCGAACGCCCTGGGGTTGTCATGTCGCCCTTGACCGGATCCCATTTCAGAAAAGTGTAGAAGCCGCCGAATTTGATCTCGAAATAGGTATTTTCGTTCATCATATGGAGCCATTCCAAACTGGGCGCAACGGCCGGCGCCGCTTCAAAGCTGACCGTTTCAATGGGTGAGAATAGAGTGGGTGTTGCAGGGTTTTTATAATTTTCGTAGTGGGCAAAAAGGCTCAATTTATTCTTTTTATTGAGCTGGTAGTCGATCTTGACATCCCCCGTGGGCGCCATCCTGTACTCGGCTGGATATTGAGGGTCCGCTCCCACTCCTGAACTGCTGTCCACTTGATGCTGAACGGAGGCGAAGAACCAGAGCTTGTCCTTAACGATCGGTCCGCCAAGCAGGAAGACGGCATCATGCCAGTGGTCGCGGTTAAAAGGCCATTTCTCCTTGGGAGTGTTGCTGGCTGTCAGAGATTTAGTCTGGATGAAATACTTCGCGGCGCCGTGGAAGGTGTTGGAACCGGACTTGCTGACCACATTGATGACCGCTCCCTCGAAATTGCCATATTCAGCCGGAGCGCCTATTCCGGTGATCTCTATTTCCTCGATAATATCGGGCATAGGCCAGGGCCAGGCCGCGCCTGTGGAGGGTGCGGAAATGTCGATCCCATTAATGTAATAGGCATTCGACTTTTGCTCCCCCCCGAAGGCACTGGCGCGAGAAGACTCAGGAGTCGACGTCGTTATGCCCGGGGAGGCTTGAACCATGTCGAAGAATGTGAACCGCCTGGTCGGCAGAGTATCCAAAGTCTTGGCATCGAAGGCGGATGAGAAGCTTGACTTTGCGACATCCACAAGGGGGGATGTCGCCGTCACCGTCAATTCCGTCTTGAGGGCAGCGGGTTTGATAACAATGTCGAGGACAATGGTTCCCCCAATCGTGACTCGTTGGTTCTTGCTTGTCA
>CAZSMW010000481.1:0-2787 GCA_964607985.1 uncultured Eubacteriales bacterium | reverse complement strand
CCTTGAGCGTCGTCTTGCCGATGCGGACAATGGATTCGGCGGTCAGTCGGGTCCTTGTCTTGGCTTTGATCTTTTTATGATCGACCCATGTTCCGTTCGTGCTGCCGAGGTCTTCGATCCAGGTTTCGCCGCCTTTGCGTGTCAGACGCGCGTGGCGGCCGGAGACCTCTCCATCGGCTAATCCGATTTGGTCGGGGCCTGGGGGCAACTCCCGCCCGATAAGGACGCTATCGGATTCCTTGATGAACTGCTCGGTAATTCCGGTAGGCCCTGTGCAAGAAACTTTCATCCTGAGATCCTCCGCTGATCCGGTGTCTCACGGGCATCCCTTGTTCCCGCGTTTTGTCGGTGTCTAAGTGTTTATATATCAGAATTTTGATGAATGTCAAAACCGATCGAGGCAGCCGCTGCCGATAATGGACGTTACTTGAGGGAAATCAACAACTTGGCTCGTTCCGAGCCCAGGATGACCTCAACCCGGGAGGGGTCCAGCGGCTCATGGAAGTAGAAGCCCTGGGCGTATTCGCCGTTCAACCAACGCAGACAACGTAGAAGCTCCAACTGGTCGGAGGTTTCGACGCCTTCCGCGATGACGTCCAGTCCCAGGTTCCGGGCGAGCGTCAGGATCGTCCTCACGATCGCCAGCCCTTCCCCTGAAGGATTGATGGCCTTGATGAAGCTCCGGTCGATCTTCAGTCCGTCCACCGAGAGCTTGTTGAGGTAGTTCATCGTCGAGTATCCTGTCCCGAAGTCGTCGATCAGAATACGGACCTTCATCCGCCTCAACTCGTTAAGCAGGCCCGCCGCCCGCTCTGAGTTTTCGATGACTGCGCTTTCGGTGATCTCGAGCTCCAACGTCGAGGGGTCGAGGCCCGTTTCTTTCAGGATGCCTTTTACCGTGCCGGTAAAACCCGGGGCAAGCTGCCTGTTGGAAAGGTTCACGCTGATCGACAAGGGGACGTTCTGAGGGAACCTCCTCTGCCAATCCGCCATCTGCCGGCACGACTCGCGGAGCACCCACTCTCCGATAGGCACGATCAACCCGGTGTCCTCGGCGAGCGGGATGAACTGGCTCGGAGCGATCAGGCCGCGGGACGGATGCTGCCAGCGGACGAGGGCCTCGAACCCGACGATCTCTCCCGCTTTCAGGCTGACGATCGGCTGGTAGTGGATCAGGAATTCATTCCGCTCTATAGCCCGCCTCAGGTCCGTCTCGAGCTGCAACAGGTTCACGGCCTGGTCCCGCATGGTCTCATTGAAGATGACGTGCCGAGCCTTCCCTTCAGCCTTGGCCCGATACATGGCTGTGTCGGCGTCCCGAAGCAGGTTCTCGGGCTTGTCACAGCCGGGCCCGGCAATGGCGATGCCGATGCTGACTGTGGCGAAAACCTCGTCCCCGTCGAGAACGAACGGCTCACCGATCTCGCGTTCAATCTTCCGGACCGTCCCTTCCACGTCCGCTGGACCACTGATGTCCTCGATAATCATGGCGAATTCGTCGCCGCCCAGCCTGGCCGTGGTGTCCCCGAAACTGACGCACTTCAGCAGTCTCCGGGCTACGGAAATGAGCAACTGGTCACCCTTCCTATGCCCCAGGCTGTCGTTGACGTTCTTGAAGCGGTCAAGGTCGATGCAGAGGAGCGCGAACGAAGCGCTTTTCCCCCTCTGAACGCGGGCGAAGGAGACGCTGAGCCTGTCCATGAAGAGCGCCCGGTTCGCCAGGTTCGTCAACGGATCATGAAAAGCGTCGAGGAGGAGCTGCTCCTCGAGGGACTTGGACTCGGTGATGTCAATCCAGTATCCGATGATCTCCCCGTTTCCGTCGTCGCCTCCTGCAGCCAATCTTAGCTCTTCGCGCAGCCACCGGTAGCCGCCGTCTTTGTGCCTTACCCGGACATCGTGGACCAGATGCCCAACCTCAAGCAGGCACTTGAGCACAGCCGAAAGCTCCTCGCGGTCTTCCGGATGGACCTTCTCCAACCATGACCCCGGGTCATCCAGGAAGTCGCGCGGCTCGTAGCCGAGAAGAGCCTTGACGCTATCGCTGATGAAGGTGGCCGGGTAGCCGACACCAGGCCGGCAGCTGAAGATGACGCCCGAGCTCGAGGCCAGGAGATGGTCCAGGCGCATCCTGGCCGCAAGCGCCTGCTGCTCGGCTTCGATCGCCCATTTCCTCCAGGCGCGAAGGTCGCTGCCGGGCCGCGGACGGAGAGGATCTTCCGGAATGGCGGCCGGTCCCCGGCCGAAAGAGACAGCAGGGCCCCCAGCCGGGACCGAAATGCGCGGATCTGCAGAAACAAGCGGTCTCTTCAGGTTCTTTAGATTCGGTGCTTTCATGTTTCCAAAATTCGGCTCTACCTTCATTTTAGTCGGACGGACTCTTCAAGAATTGGATAATTCCAGAAAAGGGGCATACCGGCAACCCCCCCGGGGGATGATTTCCGGGGGTGATTTTTCACCCTTGGACATCACCCCAAAGGGTGAGAAGAAATGCTTAGCCATATTGGTCATACGACCCATTACGTCGGTTACCCAAAATTTCCGAAAAAATTCTTTCTTCTCAAGCGATGACGCCGATTTTTGATGATATCCGGAATTCCAGGGACACGCTGCCAATTCAAGAGAATTGGTTCATGTCCCCGAATTCCGACTCACGTTCTATCGGCAAATTCTAGGGTTACAAAAGCATTGAAGGATGCCCGGATCCATGGTATATAGAATAATATACGGAGTTAAATGGCCGACATGGACGTCAAAGAAATAAAAGAGCTCGAAGTCACCGTCGAC
>CAZSMW010000480.1:0-4368 GCA_964607985.1 uncultured Eubacteriales bacterium | reverse complement strand
ACATCCAAGAGAAGCGTCTCCCGCATCCATTCCCCCCATTCCTCAACCCGCTTGGCATGGCACGATGGGCAGAATCCCCTTCTCCGGCAAGAGAACATAACGAGCCGCTCCTCGGCGCAGTCGGGACATCTGATGCGGGCGAACCCGCAGCGGGGATTGCCGCAGTCAAGATACTTCTCGACCACCTCCTTAACGATCGGTCGGAAAAAGCCGTACTCCCGCTCGAGCAACGGCGTCAGCCGCGCGCGATCGCAGGCCAGGCGCGATAAACAACGGACGGCGAAACAACAGCCAAGCACCACTGAACGCGGCGCGTGTAGCGCGTCGGCTGCACGCCGAGGTTAGGCGGCATTTTGCCTACTATAAGAATGCAATTGCAACTCATCGGTAGGCGCCGCCCTGCGCGCTAGCCCCACCCCACGCGAACGCCGCCCATCACGGCGCACCGGTGCGTCCCTGATTGATTTGAGTGGACGGGTGTCCTCCTACCTTGACAGTGAGTGTTTGGACCGCCTGGTCACTTCAACGCCATATTACGACCTGCGATCTCCAGCATCTTCCGACTCAGGTCTTTGGGGCTGAATTCGACCATCTCACAATCTTCTTCCATCACCGGGAGGTGACCCGGAGCCAAATAATAGGCTTCCCCTGCCGTGATGACTTCTTCGTGGTCGGCATATTTCACCCGCATTCTCCCCTTGAGCAGGTAGCCCCAATGGGGGCACTCGCAACCGTTGGGCAACCCTTTGAACAACAGGGTGGAGTCAAACCCTGCTGGAAAAGCCCAAAAACCCGCGTCCATGTTTCCCCATTCAATTTGACGGCTATAGTAAGAGCCGGCCTGAAACAGTATGGGGATACCTTCTCTATTACTATGCATGGTCATTTCTCCTCTCATCTGATGTTGGCTAAAAATGAGGTGTACAAACGACTGGTGACTACCGTTTGAGCGAACATATTATCTCTTATTCTGATAGGCAATCCTCCTTTCGGGGCACCTGCCACAACAACCAGGGTGTGATTTGACACAGCAGGCACCTGATCAGTTTACAGGCTCCTGATCATCTGTAAAGTTGAAGGATAGGTATTTCCTTTTTCCGCGACGCGACGAATTCCCGCCCTTGCCGCTGAATCTCCCCTCTTGACCACATTGGTAATATACTTCCGGCCGCTCGCGATGTCAATCGCCGCAATAAGCGGCGGCGGAAGAGCATATTGGGGCAAAAAACCCTCTCGCACCGGTTAAAAGACGATAGACTCCCGCCATATCAGGAGAATAGCCTCAAGAAACGGGCCAACATCAAGAAGATGACCGCGTCTGCCTGGAAAGAGGCGATGACCGCGGCCCGGAAGGGCGAATCAGGGTCCTGGAACGTCAACCTACGTTGACGCTCGACCAGGAGAATGGAAACGGCCGGGTACGGACACACCGCCATGCCCACGGCCAGCCCGAGGCGAAGCAACGGCAGGAGCCCTAATATTCGAATATGTGTTCATAACCATCTAACCTAGAATCCTCTGGACTTCAAATCCCTCCCCTGGGAAAATCGGCACCGCCGGCTTCTCCCCTGTTGAACCATATCTTGTTTTAATTTCTTGCTCTTCATCAATATTTTAGGCTTCCTGATCCGTCGGATCACAGCCAAATCCCAGGCTAAATGCAGTCGTTCGACAACTTTCCGATTGACCGGAATCCCGCGATCCCAAAGCTCGGCCTTCGCTCGCCTATAACCGAATTCCGGATGATGATACGATCCTTGACAGCGGCTGGCGGCCGAAGCTATCATCGAGTTTGCACATCTCTCTAAAAGGGGGAATCTATAGTCAACATCGCCGATAACGGATCGATGCCTGGCGAAGATCGCACACAAACTCTGGGGGAATGCGAACCTCTAAACGACCGTGGGCGGCCGCGGAAAGGAGATTAAGAGAATGATAAAGAAATCCTTGATGACCCATGAGACGCGAGGGCCCCGGGTAGGGATCGCCCTTCTTTTCCTTTCATGGTTGCTTATGAGTACGGCATTCGCCGATGAACCCAAGATCATGGCCCAGCCCGGGCAAACAGCGTCCCGAGAATTCGTCACCCATCACAGGCTCGTTATCGGGAAGGAACCGCTGAACTTCACGGCCATCGCCGGCGAGACCGTCATCCAAGACCGGGACGGCGCACCGGAAGCAAGCCTTTTTTCCATTGCCTATATCAAAGAGGGAGTCGATCGTCCCGAAGCCCGGCCCATCACGTTTCTCTTTAACGGAGGACCCGGCTCGAGTTCCGCCTGGCTCCACCTGGGTGCTTTCGGACCGCGCCGCCTCGTGTTCTCAAGCGATCTGGTCATTCCCGGCGCTTCCCCCTATCTTCTAGCCGACAACACGGACACACTGCTCAGTTATTCCGATCTCGTTTTTGTGGATCCGATCGGTACCGGCTACAGCCGCGCGCTGGGGAAGAACAAGGATAGGGATTACTGGGGCGTGGATGAAGATTCCGTAATTCTTTCGAAATACATCCGGGCGTATCTTACGGCCAACAAAAGATGGAATTCACCCAAGTACTTGGCCGGCGAAAGCTACGGCACCATCCGCGCCTCCATCCTGATCCGGGATCTCGAGCTTAAGCCGCTCGAGGGCGTGAATTTCAATGGCGTGATTCTGTTGTCAGCGGCGCTCGATCCACGGACGTTCATGAGCGGGGGGCCGGGAAATGAACTCCCCTATGTGACCAATCTCCCCACCTTCGCCGCCACCGCCTACTACCATCACATGCTGGAGCAGCCGCAGGTGAACCTCGATGTGTTCCTCCGCTGGGTGGAGGATTTTGCCTCGTCCGAATACCTTGTTGCCCTCTTCAAAGGAGATTCGTTGCCGGCCGATCAGCAAGAGGCGATCGCTGAGAAACTGCATCAATATACCGGCTTGAGCACCGACTACCTAAAGCGCAGCCACCTCAGGATCGATCAAGGCCGCTTTCGGAAGGAGCTGCTGCGCGGTCGCGGCCTGGTGATGGCGGTTTATGATACACGTTACACGGGAAAGGATTCGGATGAGGCCGGCGAACAAGTTCAGTACGATCCCTTTGTCTTCGGCATTGCCGGACCGTTCGTCGCCGCGCTCAACAACTACTTGAGCACGGAACTCAACGTCAAGATTGAGCAGCCCTATGTGGTGTTTTCCGCCGAGGCCGCAATGGGATGGAAACGCGCCGGTGACGGCAACCATGTATTCGCTGGGTTTCTCAACGCGTCGCCCTACCTGGCGCAGGCGGCTGCAACCAATAAGGATTTCCATGTTTTCGTCGCCAGCGGTCTGTACGATCTAACGACCGCCTATTACGGGACCCAGTACATCTTCGATCAGAGCGGGATCAGCAAAGAGCGTCTCACCCTAAAGACCTATGCCGGCGGCCACATGATGTACACGTACCTTCCCTCGCTGAAGCAGCTGACCTTGGACATCGGCGCCTTCATGAACCCGAAGTGATATTGTCCGTTCTTGCCCTCTCGGCACTCTTCCCAACGGAGGACCCTTTCCCGCCAGTCTTCTTCGGGGCGAGGCTGGCGCCAAACGCCAGGGCTCGAGCGGCGAGTTCTTTGAGGGCCGTTTCTCGCGTCATGAGAGCGGGCGGAACGACGATGTAGTCTTTCATGGGCCTGCCCGGCATCGGCTCAAGGGGTTTGGCGTCGTACTCCGCAATCATAGACAGCCGTTCCTCTGCAGATAGACGAACGAAGATCTGCTCAGCAAAAAGGCCCGCGAACATATTTCCGTTGACGAAGGCGCGCGGATAGCCAAACATTTTCCTTCGCTCAATACTTGGACCTTCGGGAAGGACCCGGTCAAAGAGCTGGACCAAGGCTTCCGGTGATTTTTCCCATTTTGACATGATTGACCCTTTGATCGAACGGTCTATTTTACCCTATTCAACCACCTGATGATAATACGGCCGAAGAGCTCCGTATCGCCGAGCATTGGCCAAGAACCCCTCTTCATAAATAGGTGTCCCCCCGCCTGAACGGTATAAAGATGTACAAAGCTGCGACAATTTTGAGACCCCGAGATGATGCCCGAAATGGCAGATTTCTCGGGGAACAAGAGAGCGCGCCTGGAGAGACTCGAACTCCCGACCCGCTGCTTAGAAGGCAACTGGCCCATCTTCTTAAATAAATCAATATGAATGGCTTGCGAGTTATCTACAGGATGATGTGCTCGGAATTGTGCTCATGGACGGCCCGAAGGGCCTCGACGGCAAGCATGCGACCGGCTACTTCACCGGCCCCAGATATTTATCGAACCACCTCAGTGTTTCTTTGATGAATTCTATGTCCGGTATGTTGTGATCGGTATCGTAGACCTTTAAATCTTTCTTTT
>CAZSMW010000479.1:0-3493 GCA_964607985.1 uncultured Eubacteriales bacterium | reverse complement strand
TCGGTCCAGATGGCCAGGTTGGGCGCCGTCACATAGCCGCCGTCCATGAGGACCGGGAACCCGAGCGTCCCGACGAGGCCGCCCCAGGTCCTCTTCCCGATCAATGTCCCCAGCTTGAACTTGCGGAACATCCAGGGCAGGAGGTCGCCGCCCGAGCCGGCCGTTTCGTCGATGAGCATCACCTTCGGCCCCTGGATCGAGGCCCCGGGCGTCTTCAGGTCCGCGCCGAAGCGCATGTTCCAGTAGGAGATCACGGGCCGGCGCAGGATGTCGATGTAGTAATCCGCGATGAGGCCGCCGCCGTTGAAGCGTTCATCAACGATGATGGCGTCCTTGTCGGCCTGCGGGAAGAAGTAGCGCTTGAAGTAGATGTGGCCGGGCTCGGCCGTGTTCGGCACATAAACGTAGGCCACGCGGCCGTTCGTCGCCTCGTGGACCTTCCGCATGTTCCCTTCCACCCAGTCGCGGTTCCTCAGGGAATACTCGTTCGCCACGGGGACAACCTTGACCGTCCGCGCGCCCGTTCCGTCCGGGTTGGGACCGACTGTGATCTCTACGATCTTGCCGGCCGTGTTCTCGAATCGAGCGTAAAGATCGAGCGGCGGCCAAAGGTCTTTACTGTCCACCGCCAGCAGGTATTCGCCGGCCTTGACGTTGACGCCGGGCTCCGTCAGCGGGGAGCGGAGTTCCGGGCTCCAGTTGAGGCCGCCGTAGACTTTCTTGAACCGGTAGCGTCCGTTCTCAATCGCGTAGTCCGCGCCGAGGAGGCCGCCGGCGACGGTCTTGGGCTGGTAGGGTGAATCCCCTCCGGAGATCCGGTGATGGCCGACTCCGAGCTCCGAGCACATCCACTGGATGACCCGGTTGAGGTCGTTGCGACAGGAAAGATCGGCGAGAAAGATGGCGTATTTTTCGCGCATGGCCTTCCAGTCGGCGCCATGCATGTTCGTGGCATAGAAATAGTCGCGGTTGATGCGCCAGGCTTCGTTGAAGATCTGGTTCCATTCGGCCCGGGGATCGACGCGAACTTCGATGGCCTCCGTGTCGATCTTCCCTTTGCCCGGCTCGGGTTTCTGGCCCGCCGGGACGATGCTCCAAGCCTCACGCGACCGGAAACCGATCTTCTTCCTGTCGGCAGAAATGAGATAGCCGTCAACCCCCGTGAGGGTCACCTCGTCCTTCCGTTGTTTGAAATCGTACTTATGGAGCGACGCACCGACGTCGGGGCCCGCGGCCGGACCGATGTCGGGGGGGTTCTCCAAGTAGTAGAGCTGGCCGGCTTCGCCCGCCTGCAGGCCGCGATAGCTTCCGGCCGGGATCGGGAGGGCTAGGATGCGCTCGTTCAGTCCGTCGAAATCGATGGCGACTGGCTCGAAAGGCTTCGCCGCCGCGTCCTTAGCGTCCTTGGCATTCTTGGTCTTTTCCGGCTCCGCCTTTTCCTTATCCGGGACGCCTTTCTCCTCGTCGCTTTCCTTGGCCAGGGGCGAAGCCGCGTCTTTGGTCAGGGCGGCAACGTAGATGGCGTTGGTCTGCCTCATGTCGGCGCTCGACTGGTCGAACCACTGCTTGACCGGCCCGGCGTCGGTCGAGGCGAAAAAGTAGAGGTACTTGCCCCCGGCGTCGAAGACGGGTTCGCTCGCCTCACTCAGCCCATCGGTTATCGCCGTTGACTTGTCCCCGTCGAGCGAATAGACATAGACCCTTTGGATATAGGTATTCGTGTTAAGGGAATAGACGATCCAGCGGGAATCCGTAGACCAGTTCGAATAGGAGGACGGAGGCATGAGGGCGTCGTCGGCGACCTTTTTCGCGGCGCCGGTTTTCAGGTCGATGAAATAGAGGCTTCCGGAATTGTCGTTATAGGAGATCTTCCGGCTATCCGGGGACCAAACCGGGGAATCGTAGAATCCGGTCCCCGTCAGCTTGAATCTCTTAGCCACTCCCTTGCCGTCCTGGCTGCGGACGACAAGCTCGTATTCACCGGACACGTCGGAGAAATAGGCGATAGACTTTCCGTCCGGCGACCAGATGGGCGAACGCTCGTTGGCCCCGGGAGTCTCGGTCAGGTTCCTCGGGTCGCCTTTTTCCGCGGGCACCGTGACGATCTCGCCCCGGAACTCAAAGGCGACCCTGGCCCCCGTGGGAGAGATCGCGGAATTCCTGATCCAACGGCTTCCCTTGGCGAAGCGCTCCCTGAGCTCTCCCAAATCAGCGGCGACGCCGATAGCAAGCTTGGTGCTCTTGCCGATTTCCGGGTCGAGGACGTGGAGCCGGCCAGCCTGTTCATAGATGATCCTGCCGCCGCCGGCCGAGGCGTTAATCACCGGAAAATCCTTATGGTCCGTCAGCTGTTCGATCGCCTTGGATTTCGTGTCGTAGGAGAAGATGTTGAACTCTCCGTTCCGGTCCGACCGAAAGTAAACCTTGTCCCCGATCCACATCGGCCCGGGATCGTTGGCCCGTCCTTCGGGCTGGGGGATCCTCTCGACGGAATTGTCCTTCGTGTCGAAAATCCAGATGATGGAGGCGGTCCCGCCCCGGTAACGCTTCCATTGAGTGAATGCGTCGTAGAGGGGGTTATAGGCCAGCCGCGTCCCGTCGGGCGAATAGACGGCCCGGAACGCGTGCGGAATCTTGAGCCGCTCGGGGAATCCGCCCCCGACGGGAACCGTGAAGAGCTGGGTATAGCGTCCGGTGAAAGAGAAGCGGCCCGAAGTGAAGAGAACGGCCGAGCCGTCCGGCGTAAAACCCTGGACGATATCCGCCCCCGGATGCCAGGTGAGGCGCTTGGGGACTCCGCCTGATGCGGGGACGACGTAGATGTCCGTATTGCCGTCATACTGGCCGTTGAAGGCGATGAGTCCACCATCCGGGGAAAAAACCGGGTTCATTTCCAGCCCGATGTCGGTCGTCAGGCGCCTCGCGTTCCGGCCGTCTAGGTCGGCGGTCCAGAGGTCGTTAGCGTAGAAGAAGGCGATCTGCGTCGGGCCGATCGCGGGCTGGGTCAGAAGTCCCGTATCTTTGGTGTCGATGCCATAGGAAAAAAGGGATGCGAAAAGGATAATTCCCAGACAGGAAATAAATCTCGGAGGCGATGCTTTCATCATGATGACGATCTTTTATTTCTGATCTCGTCCAGGGTGGCCTTGGCCTCGGGGGCGTTTTTAAAGAAAGCCGTCAATTTTTCGCATGGGTATTCGTCGCAATAGGCGCAGTTCTTCACGTTCTTTTCCTTCCCGCACTTTCTGATATCGCATTTGCCGCAATAATTGAACAGCTTTGACGATTGGGAGGTGCAGCCGTCACAGTTGATATCGCCGGGCTTGATGTCCGCATGGAACATCTCGGACCATTTCTTGGCGGTCTCCTCACGCATCTTGTCATCGTTTTTCTGGGTCGCGATGAACGTCGGGCACTCCGAACACCCGAGTCCGCAGTAGGCGATCATCTTTTCCTGTTCAGGAGCCGTTGTTTGGGCTCCCCGGCTTCCGGC
>CAZSMW010000478.1:0-2402 GCA_964607985.1 uncultured Eubacteriales bacterium | reverse complement strand
CGGGCTTTCTGGAGACGCGGATGGCCGCGCTCTGGGACGACGAGAATTTCTACGCCGCCTTTTGGGTGGAAGAGCCGAACGTCCAGGCCCGCCTCACCGAGCGGGATACGCTGGTCTGGAGCGAGAACGACGTCGAGGTCTTCATCGGCGGCGAGGACTGCTACTACGAGTTCGAGATCAATGCCCTGGGCACGGTTTACGAGGTCTTCTACATCTGGCAGGACGCTTATCAAAAGGACGGCCGCTTCGACAGGCCCGAATTCGATCTCCTCAGCCGAAAGATCGATGTCCTTGGCGGATTCCAAGACGGCCTGAGGCACGGCAAGCACCCGCGTGGCGCCCGCTGGGCGTTCATGGATTGGGACCTCGCAGGGCTCAGGAGCGCGGTCAAAGTCCAGGGCACGCTGAACAACCCCTCTGATGTCGATAAGGGCTGGACCGTTGAGTTGGCCTTTCCCTGGAAGGGGATGGCCGCCCTCGCGGGAAACCGTTCGCTTCCGCCGCGCCCGGGCGATGTGTGGCGGATGGATTTCTCCCGGTTCGAGAGGTTGGAATATTGCGGTGTCAAGGCCGAACCGCACCCCGGCTGGGCGCTCAATCGCCACGGTGTCTACGACTCCCACATCCCGGAGAGCTTTTCGTTCGTCGAATTCGCGGATTGACGGGCGGGAGCCCGGCATTAAGCGCAGACGGTTCTCTCGCACTTCCGAACCATCCTTCTCGGCTCCTCAGGCCCAAGACTCCAGGCTAATCTAATGAGCTGAAGGAAACCCATCCTCGGAGCCTTGAGCCATCGGAGGCCTAGGCTGCCCTCGTCGGACGCTCGTCTCAGGCTGATCTCCGCATGGTCGCTGCAGCCCTTCCCCATGCTCCCTCATCACGGCCATTTAACGATGGTCAAGGAAATCCTATAGGACGAGCATACAGTCGCCGTACGAGAAGAACCGGTAGCGCTCCTGGACGGCTTCGCGGTAGGCCCGCATGACGAGATCGCGGCCTGCGAATGCCGAGACGAGCATCAGGAGCGTGCTCTTTGGCAGGTGGAAGTTCGTGAGCAGGCGGTCCACGACTTTAAAATCATAGCCGGGGGAAATAAAGAGCGACGTCGCGCCCCGCCCCGGGATCAGACACCCACTTGATGTGGGTTCGATGTTTCCTTCAGCCCCGCCATCACTGCGCCAGGCGCTCTCGAGCGTCCGGACGACGGTCGTGCCGACGGCCGTGACGGGCCGGCCCTCGCTTTTCGCGGCGCTGATCGCCCGGGCGGCCGCGGGCGAGATATCGAACTTTTCCTCGAGCATCCGGTGATCTTTGATCCGGTCGACCCTCAGCGGCTGAAAGGTCGCGACCCCGACATCGAGCGTGACGCTATGAACCTTGACGCCGCGTCCTTCCATTTCGTCCAGGATCGCCTTCGTAAAATGGAGCCCGGCCGTCGGCGCCGCAATCGCGCCTTCTTTACGCGCGAACACCGTCTGGTATCGTTCGAGGTCTCGCTGCCTCAGTCCCGCCTGGTCTTTCCGCCGCTTGATATACGGGGGAAGGGGAGCGAAGCCGACCCTGCTGAGCTCGGCGAGGACATCCGGGACCTCGAAGCGAAGGATCCTCAGCCCCTCGGATCCCTCGCCGGCTACGGTCCCTTCGAACCCTGAACCGAAAACGATATGGTCCCCCGTCCGCACCCGCTTGGCCGGTCGGCAGAGCACTTCCCATCGACCTGCGGCCCTCTCCTTGACGAACAGGAATTCGGCCTCCTTGTCGCCGGCACGCCCCCAGGCCTTGGCCGGGATGACCTTCGTATCGTTGAGGACAAGGAGGTCGCCCGGTCGAAGATATCCGGGGAGTTCCTTGAACCGCGCGTGTGCGATCCGTCCCGTTTTTCTCTCGACGACCATCATCCCGGACTCATCGCGGCTTGCCGGGGGATGCTGGGCGATCAGCTCTTTGGGGAGGTCGTAATCGAAATCGCGAACCCGCAGATCCATGTCGAATTCACCGTATTCTACTTATCGTCGAACAGCTTTTTCTGCGGCGCCGGGCGGCGTTCATGGGGATATTCGTAGCCCAGGTGCTCGTAGGCTCTGGGCGTGAGTTTCCGACCCCGGGTCGTCCGCTCCAGGAAGCCGATCCGCATCAGGAACGGCTCGTAGATGGACTCGATGGTGTCTTTTTCCTCGTCGATGGCCGCCGCGATCGTGCTGATCCCGACCGGCCCGCCGCCGAAATTCTCGATGATCGCCGTCAAGATCTTACGGTCCACTTCGTCCAAGCCCAGGGCGTCCACTTCCATCATGTCCAGGGCGTGCTTGGAATCCCAGGCGGTGATCATGCCGTTGCCCTTGACGTCCACGTAATCCCGGACCCGGCGGAGCAGGCGGTTGGCCACGCGCGGCGTCCCCCTC
>CAZSMW010000477.1:0-3444 GCA_964607985.1 uncultured Eubacteriales bacterium | reverse complement strand
AACAACACCTTCTACGCCCTGATCCACTGCCTCCACAACGCAACCCGAATCGTCATCGATTCCCGGCCATCGGACGCCATCGCCCTCGCCCTCCGCATGAGCTCGCCGATCTTCGTCGAGGACGAGGTCGTCCGGAAGGCCCGCGGCCTGAAGTTCGACGAGAACCTGGAAGGTTCCGAAAAGCTCAGGAAGTGGCTCGAAGGCCTCACCCCCGAGGAATTCGGGAAATACAAGATGTAGGGTCCATCGGCAAACAGACGTGATAACTTGCCGACTGCCTATGTTCTCAGCCGGAACAACAGATACACCCCGATCAGCCCGAAAATGAGGTTCGGGGTCCATGCGGCCAGGAACGGCCCGAGAAAATTGACATAGCCCAGACTGCGGAAGACACCGATCGCCCCCCAAAAGACCATGGCGATGACGATGCTCAGCCCGATCCCGACCAGGGTCCCCCGCTTCCCCATGGAGAAGGCAAAGGGGACTCCGAGGAGGGTCATGATGAAGCAGATGAACGGGAAGGAGATCTTGGTGTTCAGGTCCACTTTGAAGCGGGAGGCTTCGAAGCCCATCTCCTCGACCTCGGCCGTATATTTCCTGAGCTCGGAGTATGTCATCTGGGACGGCTCCTTCCACTCTTTCAAGAAATAGCTCTTCGTGTCGACTCCCGCGAGCTCCCTCTCCGGCCGGACCTCATAGCCCACCGGCAGCGCCCCCGAAAAGGTCCTCATCCAGCCCTCGACCAGGCGGAGCTTGTCCTCCTTGAGATAGGCCTTCTCGGCATAGGTTCTTCCGGAAAGCGCCCAGGCGGCGAGGTCGATGTCGAAAATGGAAAGACGGCTGAAAACGGAAGGCCCGGAGTCGAAAAAGTCATAGTGATAGATGCGGCTCTTCTCCCGGCTCAGGACCCAATGGCGGTTGATGTAGCTGTAGCTTCGCGGCGGGTAGTCGTTGATCCTATTCCAGGTCTCTTCAGCCTTGTTGTTGGCCCTGGGGAGGATCCGCTCCTGGAGATAAAAGGAAGACAGACTGACGACCAGGGCCATGAAGAGGACGGGGAAGATCAGGCGATAGACGCTGATGCCGCAGGCCTTCATGGCCGTGACCTCGTTGAATTTGGTCAGGATGCCCAGGGCCAGAAGGGCCGTGGTCAGCGCCGTGACCGGCAGGATGAAAGAAACGAATTCGGGGACTCGGAACCAGATATACTGAAGGAAGAGCGAAAGAGGTTTGTCGTGCGCGTAAACGTTATCGATCCGCTCGAAGAAGGTGACGATGATGGAAACAGAGACCAGCCCGGCGAAGATGACGGCGAAGATGGCCAGGTACTTCCGGATCACATACCGGTCCAGGATGTTGGGAAACCGGAGGTGGATCCGAGGCCTCTTACGGAGCCCCCGCCCCATCCTGGCCTCTTCCGGGGTCTTCTTCCACTTTCGGAGGAACCCGGCCAACCCCAGAAACAGGGCGGCCTCCCTGAGGGATTTCAAGAACAGGTAGGCTCCGGCCAGGAGGAGGAGGATATTGGGCCCCCACATCCCCAGGAACGGGGAGACCTTGCCGTCCATGGCCAGCTTTTCTCCCGCCGTGATCAAGATGTAATAGAGGAGGATGATGGCGATGCTGATGGTGAAGCCGCTCGTCCGGCCGCCCTTCCTTGTCGTTACTCCAAGGGGAAGACCGACGAGGACAAAGATGAAGCAGACAAAAGGAAGGGCGAACTTCTTATGGATCTCGACCCAATGGGACCGGAAGTCCCTCGTCTTCTCTCGGAGGGCCTGGGGCCGGGCCGCCGTCTTTCCCGTTTTCAGTTCGTCCAGGTCCTTCTCGATCACCTTCACTCCCGACAAGAGCTCCAGGATGTCCTTCTCCCGGACACGCTTCTCGCTGCTTAAGGAGGCGAAAAGGTTCTCCACGTCGATCCCCTCCTCCAACCTCTTGAAGGTGGTGAAGCTGTATTTTTCAGGTTCGTTCAGGGGATAGGAATGGACGGTCCCGTCCACAAGTTCCAATGTCGCCTTTTTCGTCTCCGGGTAGAGGCTCAGCTTTCCCTCCCGGGCCAGGATCAGCCGGGGCTCGGCGGGGTCCTTGGTCAGGTAGACGAAGATATTCTCCCATTTCTTTTCCCGATTGATGTCCTGGATATAGATGACCATCTTGGGGATGGACTCATTAAACTCCCTGGGGATAAACTTTACTTGGACCTTGGCTAGGACCGAGCTGGTGATGGTCTGAACCCATTTATAGTTGGCGTGGGGAGCGAGGAAAAGGGCCAGATAGGAGGTCAGGAGCCAGCCCGCGAATGCAAAGACGAAAAGCGGCCAGGCGAGCCGCTTGGAGCTGATCCCGAGCGTTTTGAAGGCGACGATTTCGGAGTCCGTGGAAAGCCGCCCGAGCCCGGCCAGAATCCCCATCAGGACGGCCATGGGAACAGCGAAGGCCAGGAGCGAGGGGATGAGATCAATGAGGACTTCGGCGGCCAGCCGGAACGAAACACCCTTGGTGATGAAGAGCTCGGCCAGGACAAGGATCTGGTTCATCAAGAGGACGAACGTGAAAAGGAGGAGGCCGATACCGAACGGCGGGGCGATCTCCCTCAGGATGTAGCGGTCGAAGAACTTGAACATGCGACCAATTTATACCATAAAACGCCGGCTCGCGACACCGGCGGCAGGCTAAAAAAAAGGGGAGCGGCCGAGCGGCCGCTCCCCGGTTCTTCTTGAATCTTGCTTAGAAGGACCTCAGTACATATCTCCGCCGGGAGGCATGGGATACTTGGGGCTCTTCTCTTCCTCGGGAAGCTCGCTGACGAGACCTTCCGTGGTTAGGAGCAGGCCCGCGATGCTCGAGGCATTCTGGAGGGCGATGCGGACGACCTTGGTAGGATCCAGGATCCCGGCCCTGATCATATCCTCGTACTCTTCCGTCAGGGCGTTGAAGCCGAAGTCCTGTTTGAGTTTCCTCACCTTCTCGACGATGACCGAACCTTCGTGGCCTGCGTTGTAGGCGATTTGGCGAAGGGGCTCTTCCAGGGCCCTGCGGATGATGTTCACGCCGATCTGGAGGTCGCCCTCGACCTGGAGTTTGTCCAGGGCCTTCTGGGCTCTGAGCAGGGCCACACCGCCGCCGGGAACGATACCTTCCTCGACGGCCGCCTTGGTGGCATGCATGGCGTCTTCGACCCGGGCCTTCTTCTCCTTGAGCTCGGTCTCCGTGGCCGCGCCGACCTTGATCAGGGCGACGCCGCCGACCATCTTGGCCAGCCGCTCTTGGAGCTTCTCCCGGTCGTAATCGGACGTCGTTTCCTCGATCTGGGTCCGGATCTGCTTGATCCTCGCCTGGACGTCGCTCGCCTTGCCCTTGCCCTCGACGATGGTCGTGTTGTCCTTGTCGATGACGACCTTGGCGCACTCGCCGAGCCAGTCGACGCCGACGTTCTCGAGC
>CAZSMW010000476.1:0-11085 GCA_964607985.1 uncultured Eubacteriales bacterium | reverse complement strand
GGCCCGCTGGGCCCGCGCCCTCACGTCCCCGGGTGAGCTCCCTTGGAACGGTTCCGACGGCGATAGCCGGGGTTTCGCCCGCCATCTGACCAACGTCCAACTCGAGAACGGTAACACTTTCGCCCTCGTCCTCGAGACACACCCCGAATGGAAAAACGCCGGAATGATCTTCGGAACTTATTCAAATGTCCAGATTCCTGCCAACTCCAAGTTCACCGCCACGGTCGGGTTTTTGAAAAACGCGACGACCACGGACGGCGTGACCTTCGAGGTCCACGTCTTCGACCAGACCACGAGTGCCATCCGGCTCATCGCGGCCAAAGCCGCCCGGGCCGATGGTGTCCTCGACGAGCTTGCGGCCGACCTCGGCGCGTACGCGGGAAAAACGGTTACGTTCCGGCTCCAGGTCGCGGCCGGCGAGACCTCCCGTCAGGACTGGGCCGTTTGGGCCTCAGCCGCCGTCACTCAGGATTTAGCCATGAGCAGGCTGTCGAAGTCGGCCCTGAGATCGACGGCGGCCACCAAGACTGTGGCCATGGCCCAGCCCCAGGGGGAAATGACGGTGAAACCCAAGCTGGAGCTGACGGCCTTCAACAAGGTCGCCCTGAGGCCCATCCTTCTGACGCCCGCCGGATCCGCGCCTCCCAAACATGCCATCGAAGACGCCGGCCCCCTCGCTATCGAAGAGCCCCTGACCCTGCTTAATCGGGTCTATAAGGACAATTTCAAACCGAACACCTATTATTTTCTACCGCGCGAGATCAACCTCATCCGGGAGAAGGCGACCGGGGATTACCGCGTGAGCGCGGTCTGGACCCAGGACCAGAAGATCCGGACGACCTTGACGCTCCAGGCCAATATCGACCCGAGCGATGTCCAAGTCATGGAGGAGGCGCTCAAGGCGGCCAAAGGGACGTCGGCCGTCCTCAAATCCATGCCCTACGACGAGGCCAACATCATCGACATGAAGGGCTGGGAGGACTGGCAGATCGAAAATATCCGTATCCCGACGTTCGGGTCTCTCGAGACCGAACTCCCGATCAGCATCGGCATGACTCCGGAGACCTTGGCCCAGCTCAAGCCCCTTCTCGAGAAGGAAGGCCTGACCGCGGGCATGCGCATCAAGACCGGGGAGGTCGAGCGCGAGATCCCCATCAAGGTCGGGCTCAAGTATTTCACCGGCCGGATGTACTCGCCCCTCGAGGAGCTCGGCTTCTCCTACGACGAGCAGGCCTCGCTCCTGACCCTCCGTAACGTCCGCAATCTCTCCGATTTTCCCCTGAAGATCGCCAACGTCAGCCTGCGCTTCAAACTTCCCAACCGTGAAGAGGTCTATAAGAGCCTCAATTGTCAGCCGGAGATCGTGATCCCGCCGGGAGAATCCAGGGACGTCCAGGCCCAGCTCGTCCTCCGCGACCAGCTCCTGGCCGAGTACCGCAGGGTGTACCCGACGGCGCCTCCGCCCCCCAAGAAGAAGAACCCGCTTCTCGAGACGGCCATGGGGCTCCTTAAGAACGAGCTCGACAAGAAGCTCGACAAGGACAAGGAGGCCGCTAAGCCGGCCGAAAAGAGCATCCCGGCCGACCCGAAGATGGACACCTTCTTCAAAACCTACGCCCGGAGCTTCTGGATGGAGGCCGCCCCCGACTTCGACTGCCAGACATGCCTGGACAAGATCTGGGGAAATATCGAGGTCGTCTCCTACATCGAGCGGATGAGGAAGGTCAACGTCGAGGCCCTGGTCAACGTTTTCGACCCGTCGGCCTACGAAACGCCCCTCGAGGTCGAGAAGCTCCACGTCGAGATCCGTTCTCCCTATCTCAGCGCCCAGGCCAAGGAGGGCCTGATGGCCGCCGTCGACCTCACGAAGGACAAGCTCAAGGACCTCGTGGTGGTCTACCTGCCGCTCGCGACCCAAGAACAGCTTTCGTTCGAATTCAAGATCAAGGCCGTTCTCAAAACGGGCGAATCGGCCGAGTCGGCCGACTGGGAAAAGGTCGTGGATTCCCTGGACCTGACGTTAGGGACCTTCCACGTCAAGAAGATCTTCCAGAAATAGCCATGGATGACGGGAGGAACATCATGAGCCGAATCCTGAAGTTAGGCTTGGGCCTTTGCCTTATGGCGGCCGTGCTGCCTCTGGCCCTGCGGGCCGAGGTCTTGCTCGACGTCGAGCCGATCCAGGTCAAGAACGCCCTGCTCTTCCGCGACCACGCCGACCCCCACGGCTATCATTACATGCCCCTCGAACCGCGTATCGCCGCTTGGCCCGACGGGGTCCCGAAATTCAGCTTCATCCAGTACGTCCGCTCCGGGAAAGACATCACCGGCGGCATCCTCCACTTCTTGTGCACGTTCGGGCTGACCGCGGAAGAGCTGAACGCGGCCCGCAGGGAGCTCACCAAAGTGGACAAGGACGGCAAGATCCTCGGCCCGGTGATGTTCACCAAGGGCGACTTCCACATCATCTCGGCCTCGGCGAGCGAGGGCGGCGTCTTCGCCCGGAAGGTCTGCGGCACGGGCAAGGCTCCGCTCCTGACCGGTTCGGAGGCGGCCGTGTCCATCGCCCTGACCGAAGAGGGCTCGACCCTGCTCATGAACTCCTTCAAGCAGCCGACCTCGGACGTCTCCGTCCAGTTCGTCCTGACCTACCAGGGCCTGACCCCCGCCTACCAGGCGAAGCTGACCGTCGACTGGGAAAAGGTCTACAACCACAAGGAATTCAAGATGGACGCCGGTAACGTCTTCGTCAGCGTCAAGATCCAGAAGATCTATGCCGAGCTCAAGGAGCAGGGGGCCATCAAACTCGATGTCATCGGCGAGGACACCAAGATGGACGAGCTCCTGGAGACGGCCTACAACACCATCGCCAAGATGATGTTCGACGCCAAACCCGTCAAGCCCGAGGACATCGGGAAATCCCAGGCGTCGACGGGCGGCAACTGGTTCGGCAAGCTCTTTGGCCAGGCCCACATGGGCTATTACCAGAAGACCGTCAAGATGACCGGGAAGTACACGGTCGACCTGACCCGCAGGAAACGGGACAGCCGCGAGGTCCCGCTGACCGGGAATATCGGGAACTTCTATAAAGAAAACGGCCAGAACCCGCAGCTCTTTGCGGTCGTCGACCTCGACGATCCGACCTTCGAGGAGAGGACGGTCAACGTCATCCTCGACGGCGAAGACCTGGAGACCTTCAAGCAGTTCATTAACTTTGCCGGCATCACCTTCAAGAAAGAGTACCAGGACACCGACATGAAGTCGGTCACCGAAGACCTCGTCTTCGACAAGGCCAAATTCGGGCAAAACGGCAACAATCTGTCCCTGAAGTACCGGCGGAAAGGCGACGCCACGGACAAGTGGCTCGAATACCAGTACAAGCCCCTCTGGAGCTACAACGGCGGGCTCGAGGTCAACGGCGACTGGATCACGACCACCCAGCCGGTGATCACGCTGGCCCCGCCCCACAAGTACCGCTACATCGAGGTCCTGGCGGACGAAGAGAACATGACGACGAAGGGCGTCATCCGGATCGCGGTCCAGTTCCGCCACAAGAACTTCGGCCGGGAGCTCCAGAAGGAGGTCGTCCTGAGGAAGGGCGAGCCGCTCAACATCAACTACGTCTATTTCCACGAGCCCAATAACCTCGACTACGAGTACAACGTCACCTGGCTCTTCAAGGACAACACCAAGGCCTCCTCGGGCTGGCAGAGCGCCACCGACCCCTTCATCTACGCCTACTATGAGAAATAAGGCATGAAACGGGCCGCGGCCGTTATCGGGTTTCTGACCTTCCTGGGGGCGGCGAGCTCCGGCCTTTTCGCCGACCCCCTGCTCTCGAAGCCCGAGACGGTCGGCGGCAGGATCCTCATCTTCCCGGACCATAAGGCGCCGAACGTCTACTATTATGTCCCGGCCGGACTTGCCCTGGTCCGGTCATTCGACAAGCCCCAATTCTTCTTCTATAAATACGTCTATATCAAAGCGGACGCGCCCGAAGGTCCCCAGACGATCGCCGGCGGTGTGCTCGCCCTTACCGTCGAGTTCGCGGACGAGACCGAAACACTCCGGAAGGCGAAGGGGGCGGGCTTCGAGTACCGGCCCGTCCCGATCGACAAGTTGACCTGTGTCCTGAGCTACAGCCGCCTGGAGCCGGGGGATCCCGAGGAGAAGAAAGAGGAACTGGCCAAAAAAAAGCTCCTCTGGACGAGAAAGAGCTTCACCCTGCCGCTCGGCCGCGACTCGGCCAGCTACCTGTGGAAGATCTTCGAGGACGGGAAGGCGACGGGCCTTTCCGTCGAATGCGAGTTCACCTTCGGCGGCTACGAGATCGACGATGAAGGCAAGCTCAAGGACGGCGAGCGGGACCACCGGCTGTCCTTCGCCGTACCCGTCTCCATGGCCGACGACCCGGGCCTCTTCAAGCTCGTCAACCTGGCCGACAAGGTCTCCTTCAACTACCGGCGGATGAGTGTCCTCTGTTTCGATTTCGTCAACAACACGAACGGAGAGATCGCGAAAATAACCGCCGAGGTCGAGATCCTGACGGCCAAGAAACAGCGCGATTTCAAGACGGTCGCGTTCATGGCCGGGTCCGAGCCGCAAGTGGACCTCGAGTACGACATCCCCGAGGCCAAGGGCGGGACCTACAAGTACCGTGTGACCAGGGTCTTCGCCGACGGCCGGTCGGAGAAAGGCCCATGGAAGGAGGGCGGGGAGACGTTCCTCGATCTCTCCACCTACGACATCGCCGTCAAGGACGGAAAGGTATCGATTCCCTGAAAGGGAGGGCGCCATGAGAGGGAATAAAGCGTTGATCGCGGTTGGCATCATGCTGTCGGCGGCGCTGTTTGTGGCCGCCGAGGTGGCCCTGGACGAGGTCGTCCAGGCCGGCCGCTTCGTGCTCTACCGGGACCACGCCGACCCGCACAAGTACTACTACGTCCCGGATGAGCCGCGCCTGGCAATGAAGCGGGACGGGACGCCGGAGTTCGCCTTCATCAAGTACACCAAGACCGACGGCGCGACCAAGGGCGGGATCATCCACTTTCTCGTGACCTGGGGCATGACCGAGGGCAAGTTGAGCTCGGCCGAATCGGCCCTCCGTCTGAAGGATCCGGAGGCCAAGATCGCCGGCCCCGTGCCGTTCAAGGAAGGGACGTTCAAGGTCGTTTCGGCCACGGCGGGCGAGGGCGGGATTTTCAGCCGCAGGATCGTCGGCGAGGGCAAGGCGCCCATCATGCCCGGCCAGAAGGCGGCCGTCTCGATCGCCCTGACCGAAGAGGGGGCGTCGCTTCTCTGGGAATCTTTCAAGAACCCGACCTCGGACATCTCGGTCATGTTCGACCTGAAATTCACGGGCGTTTCGCCGGCTTTCCAGGCCAAGCTCAAGGTCAACTGGGACAAGGTCTACACCCAGCAAGACATCAAGCTCCACGCCGAGGGCACGATCAAGGTGGTCAAGCTCCAGGCCGACGTCCGGGCCATCCTGGAAGAACTGCGCCAGAAGGGGGCCATCGAGCTCGAGGTCGTCGGCGAGAACGAGAACATGCAGAAGATGCTGGATACGGTCTACACCCATCTTCTCTCGCTCATGTGCGAGAAGGTGCCCATGGGCCCAGGGGAAGCGACAAGCCCCCCGGCCAAAAAACCGCCCGTCCCGGCGCTCGTGGCGGACTGGCCGGGAGCCCATCCGGCTTGGTCGATGGGCGTCCTGGCGGACGTCGTCCGCTCGGCCGACGGGCGCCTCCGCGGCGGTCCCTGGGCCGACCAGGACCAAGTCCAGACGCAGCGGGCCGCCGACTCTCCCTGCGATGCGCAAGCACGACAGAGCGCCGAATCGTTCGTCAGCAAGGCGGTGGAGCTCCGCCGCGCGCGCAAGTACATCGAAGCGGCCGACATGTATCAAGAAGCGTATGAGTCCTGCCCCGATCCCAGCTATCTGTACGAGATGGCCGATATCCTGGCTTTTGGCGCTTTCGAACATGGGCGGGCCAAGTCCGCCTTTGAGGAATTCGTGCAAAAGACGGAGGGCCTGACCGAGTACGCGGACCGCCGGGCGACGGCTCAAACCTACCTGAATGATTATTCCGAATACGCTCGCCACCTGGACTTGGGCAATAGCCTAATCGATGCGGGGAAGTACGTCCAAGCCTATGAAGAATTCCTCTGGCTCTACGACCACATCCCCTTGCCCATATTCCTCTTCAACTTGGGGGTCTGTCAGAAGGCCATCGGAGACGAGACAGGCGGCCGTGAGGACTATCAGAAAGCACTCGAGTATTTCGAAGCGGCGATCCGTCTGGCCACGACCAGCCAGAACCCCGAGCGGTTTCAGGGCGACGTGGAGGCCTCCCAAGCGTGTATTGACGCGCTCCGGCCCTTGCTCGCAGAAGGAGCCGCGGCCCCGCCGCAGACCGAGCAAGCCCAGGTCTCTGCGGAAGAGGCCCGGCGGCAGCGGCGTCAGGAATCCCAGCAGGCCGCCCAACAGACCCAGACGGGGCAGGCCCAGGCCGCAACAGGCGGCCAACAAGCGGCGGCTACGGGGACCAAACCGCCGTCGGGCCAGACTCAGGACGCCAACGTCGCGGGCGGGCAGAGTCAGCAGGGCCTTTCAGCCGGGCAGAGCGGCAAGCCGCCCTCCGGCCAGACGCCGGCCGCGAAGACCCAGCCGCAGGCGCCCGGCGCCAAGCCCGGCGCCAAGCCCGGGGCCAAGCCCAACGCCACCATCAAGCCCATCATCAGCGTCCAGGTCGGCTACTCCTTCAAGCGGGTCAAGATATCCGGGAACTACCAGGTCGACATGCGCAAGCGCCTCCGCGAGGACCGCGACATCGTCATGAGCGGCAACATCGGCGGCATCTACCAGAAATACGGCGAGGACAAGAGGTTCTTCACCGTGGTCAGCCTGGACGACCCGACCTTCCAGGAACGTTCTGTCGAGGTCATTCTTGACGGCCAGGACGCTTCTGACTTCAAGAACTACATCAACAGCGTCTCGGTCCTCTTCCGCAAGCAGAGGTTCTCCGGACCGCCGATGACGGGCGAGGTGAAATTCTTCGACCAGCAGTTCGCGCAGGGCGGCAACCGTCTGTCGTTCAAATACGGGCGGTTGAACGAGGCCTCGACGGAGTGGCTCGACTACGAATACAAGCCGAAGTGGAGCTTCTACGGCGGCGTCGAATGGGAAGGGGATTGGACCAAGACTTCCGATTCTGTGCTGACGCTTACGCCTCCTGTCCGGCGCCGGACGCTCGAGATCTCGGTCGACGAGGACAACATCCTCAAGAGCGCCGTCAAGGCTCTGGCCATCCAGATCAAGCACCAGATCTACGGCAAGGACATCCTCAAAGAGGTCATCATCAATTACGACAAGGGCGATCCACTGCAGGCCGATTATACTTACCTGCACGAAGATAGAAATCTCGGATACAGCTATAAAGTCGTTTGGCTGTTCCTGAACGGGCGGGAGATCCACACGGACTGGATGACCAAGGAAAGCCCGTTCATCTACGCCGTCTACGCGAAGAAATAGCCGCGAAAGGAGACTGGAAAGAAAATGAACAAAAAATTATTCGCGACCGCCATCATGGTGTTGTTTGCGGCATCGTTCCTGGCCGCGGAGGTCGAGCTCGATAAGGCGCCGCTCCAGATCGGCAACGCCCTTCTCTTCAAAGACCAGGCCGAGGCAGGGGCCTATTACTACATGCCGAACCAGCCCCGCCTGGCTTACTGGCCGGACGGCACACCCAAGTTGACCTTCCTGAAATACACCAAGGCCGGCAAGGAAGAGGCCAAGGGCGGCATCCTCCATTTCTTCGTCAAGTACGGCCTCGACGAGCAGGAGCTGGCCAAGGTCCGCCAGGAGCTGACCAAACTGGAGCCCGGCGCCAAGCTCAAAGGCCCCATTGTTTTCAAAAAGGGGACGTTCATGGTCATCTCCGCCGCGGCTGGCGAGGGCGGTGTCTTCACCCGGAAGATCATCGGCGAAGGAAAGGCCCCCCTCATCACGGGATCGGAAGTTTCCGTCTCCATCGCAGTGACGCCCGAAGGCGCGGCCTTCCTCGAGGAAGCGCTTCGCCAGCCGACCTACCCGGTCAGCGTCCGCTTCGACATGACCTACGAGGGCCTGACGCCGAAGTACCAGGCCAACGCGACCATCTCCTGGTCGAAAGTGCGTACGTATTTCGAGCAGTACAAGAAGTGGAAGATCTACAAAAAGAAAAGCTTCATGTTCTGGAGCTGGTACGTCCAAAAGGGGACCGGCGAGGAGCTCCGCATCTCCGACGACCTCAAATCCGTCGGGGCCGTCAAGATCGACGTCACCGGCGAAGACCAGAACATGGAAGCCATCCTTCAGACCGTCGTCGACTCCGTCATGCGGGAGATGTTCGACATGAAAATGGAGCTCCCCGGCGAGAACCAAGAGTCGGGAGAGGGCGGCGGCCAGGAAGGCGGTTCGTCCCAGCCGCAACAGAAGGACAAGCCCTACGGCGTCAGCACGACAATGAAGAGCGTCACCCGCTCGGACACCTGGACGGTCAACATGACCAAAAGACTCCGCCAGGACCGCGAGACGGGCCCGATGGACGCCAGCATCGGTGATACGCTACGCAAGTTCAAGAACAACAAGAAGGTCTACGACATCATCAACCTCGACGACCCGGACCTCCAGGACCGGCAGGTCTTCGCCATCCTCGACGGCGAGGATTTCGACACCTTCAAGAAGTACATCAACTTCGTCACCGTGAGCTTCAAGAAGACCCACCCGTCGGGCGAGCCGACAACGCGCGACATCATCTTCAACGCCCAGTCGTTCGCCGAACGGGGCAACATGCTGCCCTTTGTCTACCCCCGGCTCGGCGAAGGGGCGAGCTGGCTTGGCTACGAGTTTAAGACGACCTGGAGCTTCATGGGCGGCATCAAGGTCGACGGGACCTGGACCCGGAGCGAGGAGGCCGCGATCAACCTCTTCCCGCCTCACCGCTACCGCCAGGTGGACGTCATCGCCGACGAGGAGAACATCAAGGTCTTCAACATCAAGCTCATCACGGTCGCCTTCAAGAACAAGATCTTCGATCGGGAAAAGACGGGCGAGACCAAGATCCTGCCCTCGGAGACGCTCCTAACCAAGTACGAGTACCTCCACAAGGAAAACGATATGAGTTTCCAGTACGAGGTCGCCTGGCTCCTCGGCGACGGCCGGCGGGCGAGCTCCGGCTGGCAGACGACGACCGACCCGTTCGTCTACGCGCTTTACAAGGAAAAATAGAGACAGCGGGCCTTCGGTTATTTCGTTTTGGACGGAACGAAACTCATCGCCCGTTCGGCCATGGCCCCAAAAATCGTCCTTTCGGGCTCGAGAAGGAGGTCCGCACGGAATCGGGAATTTTAATTGTCGTTGGACGGGAATAATGCTTGACGTTCATCAGAGGATATTGAAAAATCATGAGTAAGTGTGTATATATGTATATATGGAACGAAAAAAGATGAAACGGGTCAACGTCATTCTCGAAGCGGACCTTTACGACAGGGCCCGCATCGTGGCCTTCGTGAAGCGAAAGAGCCTTTCGGCCATCGTCCGCGGCGCTCTCAGCGAATGGCTGACCAAGAACGTCAATGCGGAGACAGAGCTTCTGATCGCTGAAAAAGATGAAAAACGCCTGATGAAGATTCTCGAATCCGACGAGTTCATCCCGGCCGAAAGCGCCAAAAAAAACCTCGGCTTATGAATATCTCTTACAGTAAGAGCAGTCTTATTGAATCGAAGCCCTTGACATGTCAATACGATGCGATTAGAATGCATTAGAAGCTTTATAAAGGAATTCGCATCATGAGCAAAACGGTTACTCTCCGCATCTCGGAAGACAACTACAGCCTCCTCAAAGCGTATGCGAAATCGGATAACCGGAAACTGTCCAACGCCGTAGAGACATTGGCCATGAGGCGCCTCGAAGAGGAACTGTTCGTCGACCAGCACGAGATGGACGGAATCCTCGCCGACCAGGACCTCCTCGGACGTCTCAAAACCGGGCATCTCCAGGCCAAGAAGGGCCGGGGGCGCTTCGTTGAGTGACTACCGGATATTCGAGACGGAGCAATTCCAGTCCGACCTTCGAACGAACCTTGGACCCTATCCCCAGCTCCACGCGCAGCCTTTTTTCGGCCGAAACATCAAAAAGCTCAAAGGGTATAAGCCGGAAACATGGCGATATCGGATTGGCGGGTTCAGGTTCTTTTACGAAATCGACGACAGCCGTAAGATTGTCTTCATGATCGCCGCCGATACGCGGCAGAAGAGCTACTGAGCCACTCGGCCAGACTCATGAGGGTCTCTTATCACCGGCACGAACTAAGCTCCCTTTGGCCAGCCCCCGGCGGGATCCTAGCCAAGCGGAGGATTTTCCTCAGATGGAACGATTCCTCCGTACCCAATTCAGATATAGTTTGCAAGTTTTTTTTGCCTCTATCTCATAAGGACGTAAGAGGCTAGGTTGGATTCTCGCGACTAGGATTCTTCCTTCAGCGTCACCTCATAGCGCTTCTCGGCGTCGACGAAGGCCTTGAGCCGCTCGCGGCTTTCGGGGAATATTCCTCCATGAACACGGTGAGCGACCTGAGTTCCCTCTGATCGACGCGGCTGGTCCCCTTGACCTCGAGGGCTATTTCTCCGTCGCCCAGGATGAAATCAATCTCTTGACCGGTTTTCGTCCGCCAATATCGGATGCCATAATGGAGTTCCCGGTAGGCCGCATGGGCCGCGAGCTCCATGAGGATGAAATGCTCGAACGCACGGCCGAAGGCTTCCCCTCGTTCCTCCGTGATATGGCGCTTGGTGACGGCACCGGCGACGCCGACATCACGGCCGATGTACGAGAAATTGAGCAATTCCCCGATTTTATACTTAAAGACGTTGCCGAACGACAAAAGGAATGACTCTCAGACTTCCGCCGGCCCTGAGACTCTTAGGAGAACAGGGTCCTTCTTCAGCTCCCGCCTCGGCACGACCACCCTCAGCGCGCCAAACGCCCGGCTTATGGCAAGGTTCATCCGGATCTCCTTCCAAATGAACCCGGACAGTGTACC
>CAZSMW010000475.1:0-10439 GCA_964607985.1 uncultured Eubacteriales bacterium | reverse complement strand
CGATGCCGGGAGTCCCGGATCTGATTCGGTAGAGGGCTTCGATGATCTCAGGTTCGATATCAGCATGGCCGTTCACAAGTTCGGCGGCAAGAGCGTCGGCCGCTCTTTGGGTGCTCATCCGGGCCAGGACCTCGGGAAGCGCCCGGCGGACGGAAATGTTTTGTTTGGGGTCTTTCAGGTTCCGTAACAGGGCGGCCAGAATCCTGCCGCCATAGGCAACCAGCGCCTCCTTGGCGACTTGACAGGTCTGGGAATTCCCCAGCTGTAGAACGATGAGGGGGATAAGCTCTTTTCGCTTAAGCTTGGCAGCGCTTTCCAAAGCGTAGTTCAGGACGTCCGGAGACGGGTCCCTCAGGAGCCGGTCCAACTGGCGAATGACCCGGGGTTCCGGCATCATCATCCCGAGAACCTTGGCCGCCTCCATCCTCTCAACTTCCGACTTTTGTCCCTCTCCCGCCGTCATCTCCAAGTGTTCGCCCATGACTTTCCGGTATGTTTCGAGTTCAAATATTTCTTTGATCTGGGTCCCGAACTCCTCCTCGGCCAATACGTCCTCCATCCCCGCGAAGAAGGATTCCCCGCCGACGTCGAGAAGGGCATCCATGGATCTTGCCCTCAGCTCGCCATCCTTGCCGGCTAGTATCTCCCTGAGCTCGGGTGTCAACTTGTCCTTCCGCACGAGGTCGAAGAAATTCATGGCGTAGAGGACGGAACTTCGTTCCCGGCTCTGAATGGTATCGAAAACGAGCCGGGCCGAGTCGACGTCCATGCGCTCGGCCACGACTTTTTCTCCGTCCTCCCACCTCCTCTCCAGGTCCTTCTTGACGACCCCGAGGTATTCGCCGAAGATCAGCCGAACCATCAGGAGCCAGAGGACCAGGAAAACGATGGTGATGATACTGATGGACGCCAAGCCGATGTGGAGAACCGCGTAGAAGAGGAAGAACAGGAGCGCTCCCAGGGCCGTTGAGAATTTGTTGAGGAACATGTCGAGGAACATCTTGGCCTTATATTTTATGTCCGCGGGCACGGGAAGATAGAGCAGCTCGCGGGCGGACTGGCTGAGGCTATTCTCCAGGCCCTTATCGGTGCCCTTGACCAGGACGGCCCAGACGATCAAAGACGCTGTTGGAAAGAGAAAAACCGAGGCCGCTCCGGCCAGAAGGAGCACGGGCGCGACGAGCAGGCCGGCCCGCACACCGAACCGACGGAGGATCCGGCCTGTTCCGAAAAGTTGGACGAGGTAGGAGACCAGGAGCAAGGCGGCGAAAAAGGACCCGAGAAAGGCCGTCCGGGGATCCGGGCTGGGGAATTGCCACCTCAGGATGGTGTTGAACTGGAGCTCGATGAGGTTGCCGACCACGGCCCCGGCCCCCAACATTCCGGCCATGAGGAGCAGGTACCGGTTCTTCCGGACGATGTGAAATCCTTCGAAGGAACCGGCCAGGCCTCCGCCGCTATCGGCGGCTGCTCCTCGATCATCCTCCGCGGTGCGGTCCGCGTAGACCAGGTTGACGACGATCAGGGTAAGGACAAGCACGGCCGGGCAGAACAGGAGCAGGTTTTCCGTGCCGATGGCCCGAGCCAGGTTCCAAGCCAGGAGGGCCCCTCCGAGACCGCCCAGGAGGCCGCCGCTGACGAAGAACCCGACCAGTCTCTTGGCCTGGTGGGGATGGAGGACGTCATTGACCGCGATCCAGAACTGGGTGACCGAAGTCGCAATGAAGGCGTCCGACCAGAACCAATAGATGAGGGAAAGTCCGTTCCAATTGACCTTGAAAACCACCCAAAGAAGCCAGAAGAGGACAAATCCGGCCATGAAAAATACGATGCTCAGGGAAATGAAGCGGCGGCGCGGCAGCGTCCTCAACAGCTTGAGATTCAAGCCCACGACGAAGCCGATGAGCAGGGCCGTGAGAAGATAGGGCAGCGGCAGGAACCGGTCGGAGAACGAAACGAAGAAGAGCGAAACCTTGACCGGCTTGATGATATAGGCCGGAAAAGTGATCAGAAAGAAATATAGGAAGAGCAGAAGGGCGGTCTTCGACTCGCCGGGCCGAACGTCCGCTATGCGTGAGAGGATTCGAGAGAGGCGGTCTTTCGTCACCTTGGGGTTAAAAAGTTCTGCATGGCGGACTCTTCGCTGTCGAAGATCTCCAGGACCTTCGTCAGCATGGTCACCTGGAAGACGAGATAGAGCTTCTTCGAGATCCTGGCGAGCTTGAGTTTTCCTCCCAGGTTCTGGGTGGAGATGTAGCTGGCCAGGATCTCCCCCACGCCGAAGCTGTCGATGAACTCCACCTTTTCGAAGTTGAAAAGGATGTTTCTCGTCCCTGACATGAGTCGGTCTTTGACCAGCTCGTGGAGCGTCGTTTCCGACAAGTCGGAACGACGGATCTCCCCCTCTATGTCAAAAATAACCACCTCACCCTTCTCGCGCGTTTTGATGATCATGGTCCCTGCTTTCGCTTTAACTTTTATCAAAAGCGCGACCGATTGTCAATTTGGCCCGGGATTTAGAGTAAAATAACGCATCGGATCGAACCTAAGATAAGGAGATGACAATGCCCCTCGTCGAGATCCACCTTCTTGAAGGACGGACGGATGAACAGAAGAAAGCCCTGCTATCTGCCGTCACGGAGGCCGTCCACGCGTCCATCGGAGCGCCGCTAGAGACCATCCGAGTTTGGGTCCAGGAGTTTTCTCCCCGGGAGTATATGGCCGCCGGCGTCTGGTACGCGGACAAAAAGAAATAGCCGGTCTTACTCAGGCCAGGCAGCTATCCCCGCCCGGGAAACCGATTTCTTTTTCTTTTTAAGATGCCCCCCCCAAGTATGTTAGATTGATGGGCAAGCTCTTCATTCAAGAAGGAGGCGCCGTGGAGAACGAAATCAAGGTCCAAAAACCGATCCGCCTGGCCTGTTTGGACGCGTTCCGAGGGGTCGATATCCTGATCATGATCTTCGTCAACTACATCGCCGGGATGAAGGCCTCCCCCGCCTGGCTCCAGCACGTTAAGGACGGCGTCGACGCTTACACCATCACCGACCTCGTCTTCCCGGGCTTTCTGTTCATCGTCGGCGTGGCCATACCCCTGGCCTTATACAAGCGGATGACGAGCGGCATCGGCCGTTGGAAGCTTATCGGGCACATCCTCTCGCGGACGGTGGCCCTGCTCTTCCTGGGCATCCTGACCGTCAACGAGCACGGATACTCCGCGGCCGATACGGGCCTGCCGAGATCCTGGTGGTATTTTCTGGCCTATGCAGGCGTCATCGTTTTCTGGAACATCTACCCGAAGACCGACAGGGCCTCGAAACGCCGTCTTTACCTCGGCCTTCGTATCGCGGCCGCGGCCCTCCTCATCGTCCTGGTCCTCATCTTTCGGGGAAGAGCGCAAGACGGGACCATGATCATGATCCAGACCTCCTGGTGGGGCATTCTCGGGCTCATCGGCTGGTCATATATGGCGTGCAGTTTCATTTACCTCCTGACCCGGGGCAACAGGACATCCCTCATGGGCGCCATGGGCTTCATGATCGCCCTGTATATCGGCGTCCGGCACGGGGCCCTGGAATTCCTTGGGCCGGCCGTTCACAATTTCATCCACATCGAGTCAAACTTCGGCTCCCACGCCGCGATCGTCACGGCCGGGATGCTGGCCGGTTCGCTATTCATCCCGGGGGGTGACATCCGCGAGCACAAGCCGCGGATGAAGTTCATGTTCTTCCTTGGAGCGGGCACTCTGCTGGCCGGATATATTCTCAGGCCCCTTCACGGGATCAGCAAGAACCAGGCCACCGACTCTTACGCCCTGGTATCCGCCGGCATTTGCTGCCTTGTCCTGTTGGGATGCTATTATTTGATGGACGTCAAGGGCGTCAAACGGTGGGCCAATTTTATCCTCCCCATCGGCGTCAACCCCCTTCTGGCCTATATCCTTCCCGACATCGTCGGCTCGGTCCAGGACATCCTGACCTCGATAACCCGGTTCGATTTCTGGAAGCTCTTCTGGCCGTTCCGGGAAGCAGGCGGCTGGCTTGGGCATTTAAACGCGGCCGCCATGACACTCGTCATCCTCCTCATCGTCCGCGTGATGATCAAGGCAAAGGTGGTCCTCAAGCTCTAGCAGGTTCACAAGTCTGATTTCCTGAAAATCCGGCCGACGATCCTGAGGATGCTTTTCATGGACGTCGCGCGCCTCAGCATGCCCCAGGAAGGCAGGAGCGATAGGGCGGCCCGGAGCTTTTTCATTAAGCCGTTCTGATGGAGAAGGGCCAGGGCCCGACGGATGACATCCGTTTTCTCGGCGCCATAAGGATACCACCACAGCTGGCCACAGTTCTTCGCGAAGTCCGCGCCGATGTACTTGATGTTCACGAGATGGAGGAGACCGTAGAGCCCGTGGGACCGGCCCATTCCCGTCCGCTTGATCCCGCCCCAGATGGCCCTGGGCTCGGAGAAAGAATACATGTGGTCGTTGATGGTCACCGAACCGGCCTCAAGCCGGTCGGCGATCCGGGCCGCGGCCCTTTTGTCCCTGGTCCAGACCGAAGCCGTCAAACCGTAATCGCAATCATTGGCCAAGGCGATCGCTTCCTCGGGATCCGAAAAGGCCATGATCGGCAGGACCGGCCCGAACGTCTCCTCCTTCATGATCTTCATCGTGTGATCGACTCCGGTGAGGACGGCCGGGGCCAGAAAATATCCGGGGCCTGCCTTGGGCCTTTCTCCGCCGCACAGCACGGACGCGCCTTTTTCCTTGGCCTCCCGGAGATGGGCTTCGACAAACTCGAGTTGGCCGAGGGTGGTCAACGGACCCATTTCCGTGTCGTCGTCAAGGGGGTTCCCGACCTTGATCCGCTTCGTCATGGCGACGGCTTTTTCCGTGAACGCCCCGACGACCTCGCGGGCGACATAGACCCGCTCAACGGAAGCGCAGCTCTGTCCGGTATTCATGAACGCCGCCCAAACGGCCCCCGGGACAGCACGCTCGAGGTCGGCGTCCTTGAGGACGATCATCGGATCCTTACCGCCAAGCTCCAGAACGACATTGGTCAGGTTTCTGCTCGCCAGCTCCATGATCCTCTTACCGACCGGGACGCTGCCTGTGAACATGATGGTCATCAGGCCGGGATGAGTGATCAACTCTTCGGCTTGCGCCGTCCGGCAGGGGATGATGTTCAGGACGCCGGGGGGAAGGCCGGCTTCCAGGAAGACCTCGCCGACGAGCAGGGCGATGAACGGCGTCGACGTGGATGGCCGGAGGATGACCGTGTTGCCGGTCGCGAGGGCGCTCAGGATGTCGAAAACAGGGATGAGCAAAGGAAAATTCCAGGGCGAAATGATAAGCGTCGGACCCAGCGGCTGGAACTTGAACAGGCTTTTCTTGTTGGCGAAAAGAGGGAGATGCGATGTTGTCCTCTTTGGAGCGATCCCCTTCTCCAGGTTCCGGCCGTAATGATCAAGGGCCTCGAGGCTCCCCAAAACCTCGACCGAAAGGGCCTCGGCGAGGGGTGAGCCCTTTTCAATCGCCAGCAACCGGGCGGCATCGTTGGAACGATCGAAGAGGATCTGTCCGGCACGCCGAAATATTCTTTGTCTCTCCCGGATAGCAAGGTCTCTCCACGACGGGAACGCCAGGCGAGCGGAATGGAGGGCCTCTTCGCAATCGGCCGAGGACGCCAAGCGAGCCTCCCCGACTGGTTCCAGCGTCGCCGGACTCTTGACGACGAGCCTTTCCTTGGACTCCGGGCGGCGGTTGTTGATTATGGGTCGTCCGTCCATGGTTTTCAAATCCTATTCCTTAATCTTTCGGTTCTCCCCTGTCATCGGCACAAAGCGGACGAGGGTGACGTCTTCGGTCTCCATCCTACCCTTGACTTTTCGGACGGCCAGGAGGGTCTGGACGCCTTCGGTCTCATCGACCGGAATGATCATCCGGCCGCCCTCCCTGAGCTGATAAAAGAGTGGCTCCGGAACTTGGCGGGCGGCACAGGTCACGATAATCGCGTCAAAGGGCGCCTTGTCCGGCCAGCCAAAAAAGCCGTCTCCGCAGTTCACCTCGATGCGTTCGTAGCCGAGCTGACTCAGGAAGTCTCCGGCCTTCTTGGCAAGGGCGGGGTTGATCTCGACCGTGTAAACGCGGTCGGCAAGATGGGCTAAAACCGCGGCCTGGTATCCTGACCCGGTGCCGATCTCAAGCACTTTCTCCTCGCCCTTAAGCTTGAGGCGCTGGGTCATCAGGGCGACGATGTACGGCTGCGAGATGGTCTGCCCCTCGGCGATGGGAAGAGGATAATCCTCATAAGCCTCCTGCCGAAAAGAGGGGTCGACGAAAAGATGCCGAGGCACCTTTCCCATGACGGCGAGGACTCTTGGATCGGTGATGTCCCGGGCTTGGAGTTGTATCTCCACCATGGCCTTCCGTTTTTTTTCATAATAAGCATCGTCCTGATTGCCGAAATCGGCGAACGAAACGACGATGGGGACGAAGAAAACAAGCCATGCGCAGAAGATTCGCCTTTTAGCCACGCCGGAAATATACGGCCGCGGCCCGGCAAAGTCAACCGCCCCGAAAATCGGCCCTAAGTCAGGACACCGGATGCGGGCAAAGCCGCAGCGCGGATTGCCGCAGTCGAGGTAGCGCTCCACGACCTCCTTGACGACCGGCCGGAAAAAACCGTGCTCCCGCTCGAAACGACTCTCATCCTCCTCAACGAACCGCTCTAAATGATGGAAGAACCCCCGGTAGACGACGGTCCGCTTCGGATGTCGAGGACGACAGACTCCCGACAGGGCGGGAAAAAAGCCTCAAGAAACGGGCCAACGTAACGGATCGGGCCTCGTCTCCCTGGAAAGATGTGATAAGGCCCGGCCGGAACGAGAAAATCAAGTGAGAAAACGTCAACAGGTGTTGACGCTCAGCGGAGGAAATGGGAAACGGAAGAGCACGGACTGCCCCGGGCGATCTCCAGCTTGTTGCCCACCGTAACCCAAGACCTATAAAATGCGAGCCTTATCTCAATTTTGACCACGCGACCATTTAAAACCGGAACCGATCCTCCGGCGCGAACTCCCGCCATCCTTTTGCTTCGGTTTTTCAGTGCGCCCGTGTATAGTACGGTATTCCCTCAGGAGGGCGCGACTGTGAGCATGGATGATGTCTGTATTCTCGGAGCCGGACCTGCCGGATTATTCGCGGCCCTTACGGCGGCAGCCACGGCGCGATCTGTTCGTGTGCTGGAAAAGCAACCCGAGCCGGGGCGCAAGCTCCTGCTGACCGGATCCGGACAGTGCAATTTCACGCATACCGGGCCGATCGCGGATTTCCTGACCGCCTACGGCGGGCACGGACGCTTTCTCAAGCCCGCGCTCTTTCATTTTAACAATGCGGATGTCGTGGATTTCTTTGCGGCCCGGGGTGTGCCGAGCACCACCGTGGCTGAAACCGGCAAGGTCTTCCCCATCTCGCGGCGGGCGCAGGATATCCTACAGGCTTTGCTCGCCGCGTGCCGGGAAACCCGGGTAGAGATCCGCAGCCGCCAGGGGGTCACGCGCCTCGCCGCCGAAGAACCGGGCGGTTTCCGGATCGAGACCGCCGGCGGGAGTGTCGTCACTGCCGGCCGCCTCGTGCTGGCCACCGGCGGCCAATCCTATCCGGCCACGGGTTCAACCGGCGACGGCTACCGACTCGCCCAGGCGCTCGGCCATCGCATCGAACCGCCGCGACCGGGCCTCGTCCCATTTTTCATCCGGGATTTCACGCTTGCGGACCTCACGGGCATTGCCTTCAAGAACCTGGCGGTCACGCTCTGGCGGCGGGGCAAAAAAATCACGGCCCGCTCCGGCGATTTGCTGCTCACCCATCACGGCGTCTCGGGTCCAGTCATCCACAACCTCGCCCGCGATACAGCTCCCGGCGATATCGCCACGCTGGCGTTCGCACCCGATGCGGATCCGGACCACGCCCGTCGGCGCGGGTTTGCCGGGCCGGAACTGCGCGGAAGCCTGAAACCCGCCGCCTGGCTCAAATCCTTCGGGCTGCCCCAAGTCCTGCAGCGCCGGATCCTGGCTCTCGCAAAAATCGCCCCTGGGACTTCGGCGGCGCAATTGTCCCGGATTCAGCGCCAGACGCTGCTGCGCCTGTTGACCGCGTTCCCGCTCGAGATCGCTTCCTTGGGGGACTTCAACCAGGCCATGGTGACCTGCGGCGGGGTGGCGTTGGACGAGATCAACCCAAAAACCATGGAAAGCCGCCTTGTGCCCGGGTTGTATTTCGCAGGCGAAGTCATGGATATTGACGGCGACAGCGGCGGGTACGATCTTCAGGCGGCTTGGTCCACAGGCGCGCTGGCGGGAGCGTCCGCGGCCGCTTCCCTTTCGGCCTCCGGACATCCGCGGCAGGCTTCCCGTCTGGACAACACTCGTAAATAAAAAATCAGCCCCGTTTCCGGCGTGGGGTTTCGTTTTTTCGCGCTTCGATTTAGTTTGGGCGTCCGCCCAGGAACGCGCGCGGCGCGCCGGCGGGCTTGAATCCGCGGCTCGGCTGGTTGCGGCGGAACCTGAATCCCGCCTGCGGACGTCCGGCGGGCTGCTGTACCGGCATGCCGGGCTCGTCGTAATTGAAGCCCGCCAGTTTCTTCCGTTCGATGGCCGTGCCTAAAATCCGCTCAATGTCGCGCACGGCCTCCCGGTCCTCGGGGGTCACGAGCGTCAGCGCGTCCCCGGAGCGCTCCGCCCGGCCCGTCCGGCCGATGCGGTGAATGTAGGTCGTGGCGGAATCGGGGACGTCAAAATTGACGACGTGGCCGAGGGAGACGATATCCAGCCCCCGGGCGGCGATATCTGTGGCCACGAGAATCCGCAGGCGCCCCGAGCGGAATTGGTCCAGGGTCAGTTTGCGCTGCCCCTGGGATTTGTCAGCGTGCAGGGCTGCGGCGGCGTGGCCGGCCCGGTTGATCTTTTCCGCTACACGGTCGGCGCGGTGCTTGGTCCGGGTGAAGACGAGCAGCGAGTCCGCCTTCATGCCCGGGAGCAGCCCCAGCAGGAGGTTGGTCTTCAAATGCTGGGCCACCGGATAGAGGGCATGCGCCACTGTTTTTGCGGGTGCCACGGTGTCCACGGCGACGCGTTTGGGCGTGCGCAGGTTGCCGGCAATGAGATGTTGCAGCGCCGGATCGAACGTGGCCGAGAAGAGCAGGGTCTGGCGTTTGGCCGGCACGCGCTTGAGGATCTCCCGGATCGGAGGCAGAAATCCCATATCCAGCATGCGGTCCGCCTCGTCCAAGACCAGGTATTCGACGCCCGAGAGATTGGCGTTTCCGCGCTGGAGATGGTCGAGCAACCGCCCGGGACAGGCGATGATGATTTCCACGCCTTGGCGCAGAGCCCTCTCCTGAGGAAACATACCCACGCCGCCGAAGACCGTCGCCGCGCGCACGCCCGTCTGTTTGCCCAGGGTGGTCACGACCCCGAAAATCTGATCCGCAAGCTCGCGGGTGGGCGTAATAATCAGAGCCCGGGTCTGACGGTTGCCGGTTCGCGGCTTGGATAGCAGATGGTGCAGGATGGGCAGGACGAAGGCCGCGGTCTTCCCGGTCCCGGTTTGGGCCGTTCCGATCAGGTCATGTCCTTCCAGGGCCAGAGGGATGGCGGCCGCCTGGATCGGCGTCGCCTGTTGATACCCGGCAGCGCGTAGGCCTTGCGCGAGACGATCGTCCAACTTGAAACTATCGAATTGCATTGTAGATCCTTCGGGTTTACCAGCTAACGGAAAATTGGAATCCGAGACTCCCCGTTTCAGGCTGGTACGGCGCTAAGGTCCCAGGTTAAAAGCCCTGAAAATTCAGCTGCGAAAACGGCATTGAGAATAGGATTCGGTTTGATGAGCGGAATTTTCCTGCCGCTGTTTCTTGGAAAGAAAAGAAAGGTTGGAAGGCTGAACAACGCTACCAGTAAATAATATACGCGAAACGCCGTGAAAAGGCAAGCTCTTTTTTTTATTTTCCGGTTCGCGGCTATTCCTAGTTAAGGCATCAATGAACCAGGGGGTGACAACGGGGCCCTCCGCGTGAGCCTGTAAGTTGCTGATTACTAATGTTTTTTTTGAAGTGCCGGAGGAGGGAATTGAACCCTCACCCCTGTCGCCAGGGACTGGATTTTGAGTCCAGCGCGTCTGCCAGTTCCGCCACTCCGGCACGGCCCGCTCAATATAGACGATTTCGCCCAGTTTTTCAATCTTCAAGGAAAGTGTTTCTTTTCTTGTGAGGTAAGGCAAGGGCGCAGAGGCGATGCCCGGATGAGACCAAGGAAATGCCGGCATCTTCAAGACTCCGTTTGACGTTTCCGGTTGTTTTTGTTTACAATCCCTGCGTCGAGAGAGGATTTACGCCGTGGACAACCAGAAGCTCATTCAAATCGTCGACCGCTTCGCGAAC